>NZ_JAMYOR010000005.1:0-189058 GCF_040319965.1 Mesorhizobium sp. M0830
CCGCTCGGCGGCCAGCAGAACAAAACCAGAAGCAGCGGACAACTCGTGTGCTACCTAAACCGGACAACTTAATTCGCTATCGACAGAGCACGCCCCGGAACGAAAAAGGGCGCCAGTGGCGCCCTTGAACTCTTTGATCTCGGCAGGTCTTAGCTGTCCAAAAAGCTCCGCAGCTTCCTGCTCCGGCTCGGGTGCTTGAGCTTGCGCAGCGCCTTGGCTTCGATCTGGCGGATGCGCTCGCGGGTGACCGAGAACTGCTGGCCGACTTCTTCCAGCGTGTGATCGGTGTTCATGCCGATGCCGAAGCGCATTCTGAGTACACGTTCCTCGCGCGGCGTCAGCGAGGCCAGCACGCGCGTGGTGGTTTCGCGCAGATTGGCCTGGATCGCCGCGTCGATTGGCAGGATCGCCATCTTGTCCTCGATGAAATCGCCCAGATGCGAATCCTCCTCGTCGCCGACCGGCGTTTCGAGCGAGATCGGCTCCTTAGCGATCTTCAGCACCTTGCGCACTTTTTCGAGCGGCATGGCGAGCTTTTCGGCCAGTTCTTCCGGCGTCGGCTCGCGGCCGATCTCGTGCAACATCTGGCGCGAGGTGCGCACGATCTTGTTGATCGTCTCGATCATGTGCACGGGGATGCGGATGGTGCGCGCCTGATCGGCGATCGAACGGGTGATCGCCTGCCTGATCCACCATGTCGCGTAGGTCGAGAACTTGTAGCCGCGGCGGTATTCGAATTTGTCGACCGCCTTCATCAGGCCGATATTGCCTTCCTGGATCAGGTCGAGGAACTGCAGGCCGCGATTGGTGTATTTCTTGGCGATGGAGATGACGAGGCGCAGATTGGCCTCGACCATTTCCTTCTTGGCGATCGCGGCTTCGCGCTCGCCCTTCTGCACCTGGTTGACGATCTTGCGGAATTCCAGGATCGAGATCGCCGTTTCGGTGGCGAGGTTCTGGATCTCGGCGCGCAGGTCCCTGATCGCGTCCTTCTCGTTCTTGGTGAATTCCTTCCAGCCGCGCGAGGTCAGGTTGCCGATCGCGCGCGTCCAGTTCGGGTCGAGCTCGGAACCCTGATATTCCTTCAGGAACTCCTCGCGGCGCACGCCGTAGCTTTCGGCGAGCCTGAGCAGCTTGCCTTCGTTCTGCACCAGGCGCTTGTTGATATCGTAGAGCTGCTCGACCAGCGCCTCGATGCGCGCCGTGTTGAGCGACAGCGACTTCACCGCCTTGATCAGCTGGTCCTTGAGCTCCTTCAGCCTGCGATCCTGGCTGGGCGACAGCGTGCCGGCAGCGGCCAGCCTGTTCTCGACCTGCTGGTCCTGCAGCTTGCGCAGCTTCTTGTAGGTGTCGGCGATGACGTCGAGCGTCTCCATTACCTGCGGGCGCAGTTCCGCTTCCATGGCCGCCAGCGAAAGGCTCGCTTCGTCCTCGTCTTCCTCGTCGTCATCGACCAGCCCGCGCGTATCGGCGGCGACATTGGTGACGTCGTCTTCCTCGTCGCGCGAACGGCGCGGCTTGTCCTCGACCTTGGCTTCCTCGATGCGCTCGACCACCGGTGCCTGCTTGGCTTCGGGTCCGGCATAGGTGGCTTCGAGATCGATGATCTCGCGCAGCAGGATCTTCGATTCGTTGAGCTCGTCACGCCAGATGATGATGGCCTGGAAGGTCAGCGGGCTTTCGCACAGGCCCGCGATCATCGTCTCGCGGCCGGCCTCGATGCGCTTGGCGATGGCGATTTCGCCCTCGCGCGACAGCAACTCGACCGAGCCCATCTCGCGCAGATACATGCGCACCGGATCGTCGGTGCGGTCGGTCGGTTCTTTCTTCGTCGTGGTGGCGGCAACGGCCGTGCCGGTCTGCTCGGCCAGCTCGTTGGCGTCTTCCTCGGCATCGGCCGCGGTGTCGGCGGCCTCGGGCTCCTCACCCTGCTCGTCGTCCTCGACCACGTTGATGCCCATGTCGGACAGCATCGCCATCGTGTCCTCGATCTGCTCGGAGGTTACTTCCTCGGAGGGCAGCACCGAATTCAGCTCGTCCATGGTGACATAGCCGCGCTTCTTGGCGGCCTTGATCATCTTCTTGACAGCATCATCGGAAAGGTCGAGCAGAGGGCCATCGGTGGCGCCTTCGCGTTCGGTTTCGACCTCTTCCTTTTCCTTTGTCGCCATAGTCTTTTTCTTCTCCTAGCGGCCGAACATCAAAGCCGCGTAAGCTGTCGGACCAGTCAAATCGGATGCGCTCGCTTATGAACGCGCTTCACCGGGCCAGTAACTGCATCTACTCGTCGTTTGGTGCATGTCGTTGTCCCCAAAACCGGTTTCCTTTTGGGCGACACGCATTAAGTCCAGATTAACCCTGGTATCTGTGGCAGGCAGGCTGCCTGTCCAGTGACCCAGTACCCTCACATCGCTTATTTCCCGTCGACGCGGGTTCGGGTTAACGTTTCGAATCGTCCTGATTCCGTCATTCTGCCAGAAGGTCAAGCGCCTCTCGCATGATTCGCCTTAAAAAAGCGAATCAATTACCCGACTTAGCCCGCCGCGCACCATTTGGACGCGCAACGCCTCACTGTCATTCTCTTGCGAGGCCCGTTCCGCTCCTTGGATCGGAAAGGCCTTGTCATTCTTGGTGGAAGCATGATCTTCTCCGAAAACCGGTTCCCGCTTTTCGGGATCATGCTTTAAGCCCGCCCGGCCCTGCCCGAGGACACACCGAATCCTTCGATCAGCGCTTCCGTTGCCTGTACATCCTGAAATTGCGCCTGAATTTCGATCAGGTGCCGGTAATTTTCGTCTGTGGGATCAGTAGCGAGCGCCGCTTCCGCCTGTTTCAGCTCCTTATGTAAGGTGCGCGCGCTGCGCTGCAAGTGCAGTGCCTGGCTGAAAGCGTCGCGGGCATCGTCAAGGGCGGCGGTCTCCAATGCCGGCCATTGCCGCATGCGCCGGATCAGGCCGACGGCACGCTCCCAGATCTCGGCGCAGCCGGCGCGTTCGATCGTCGCTATAACGGCCTGACGGTCATTGGCCATGTCATGCGCCATTGCATCGAGGATCGCGCCATGCAGCCGCCTCAGGTCCGAGTTGCCAAGATCGAGAAACTCGATATGGGCGAAATTCTCGTCGATCAGCGCCGGATGGTTGACCAATGCGACGATGATCGTCGCCTCGCGCACCGACATCCCCTCGCTGCCGCGCTTGACCAGTGCCGACTGGCCAAGGCTTTCGGTGATGGCGATGCGGCCGCCACCGCTCTTGGCGAACTGACCGCCGGGCGCGGCGGCCTTGCCCTGGCCCGGTCGTCCATCCTGGCGTGCTTGCCTGGTGCTGCGCTGGGAGCCGAAAAAGCTCAGCACGCGTTCGCGCATCTCCTGCTGATAGTGGAAGCGCAGACTTTCGTCGCGGATGCGGCTGGTCAGCTCGCGCAGCGTCTTCTCAAGTTCGGCCCGCCGCTCCGGCGTGTCGAAGACGCCGCCCGCCGTCTCACGCATCCACAACAGATCGACCAGCGGTCGCGCCTCGGCCAGCACGATGCGGAACGCATCCAGTCCGTCGGCCCTGACCAGATCGTCGGGATCCTTGCCTTCCGGCAGCAGCGCGAAGCGCGCCGAGCGCCCGGCCTGCACCGACGGCAGCGCCATGTCGGCGGCTCGCCAAGCTGCCTTGAGCCCGGCCTTATCGCCGTCGAAACACAGCATCGGCTCCGGCGCCATGCGCCAAAGCAGCTCAAGCTGATTTTCGGTGAGCGCGGTTCCGAGCGGCGCCACGACATTCTCGAAGCCGGCCTGCGCCAGCGCGATGACGTCCATATAGCCTTCGACTGCGATCACCGTGCCGCCCTTGGCGAGCACCTTGCGGGCGCGGGCGAAATTGTAGAGCACGTTGCCCTTGTGGAAGAGCTCGGTGTCGGGCGAGTTCATGTATTTCGCCAGCGCATCCGGCGCCAGCGCGCGCCCGCCGAAAGCGATGATCTTGCCGCGCGAATCCGGGATCGGGAACATGATGCGGTCGCGGAACCAGTCATAGGAAACCGGGATGTCGTCGCCGTGGCGCACCAATCCGCAGGCCTCGATATCGGCCTTGGGAATGCCCTTGGCGGCGAGATGCTCCTTCAGCGCATTGCGGCTGTCGGGTGCGAAGCCGAGCCGGAACGATTGCTGCGTCGCCGGTGTCAGGCCGCGATCACGCAGATAGGCACGGGCTTTCGCGCCTTCCGGCCCCTGCAGCCGCTCCTGGAAGAAGGTGGTCGCCATCTCCATGACATCGGTCAGGCTGGCGCGTTCCTTTTCGCGCCGCTCCTCCTGGGCATCGCGAACCGGCATCGGCACGCCGGCCATGTCGGCGATCTTCTCGACCGCTTCGGGAAAGCTCATCCCGTCGAGTTCGGTGAGGAACTTGAAATGATCGCCCGACACCGAGCAGCCGAAACAATGGTAGCGACCCTTCTTGTCCTCGCAGTGGAAGGACGGGCTTTTCTCGCCATGAAACGGACAGCAGGCCCAATAGTCGCCACGCGGCGCGTTGGTCTTCTTCCTGTCCCACGCGACGCGCTGGCCGATAAGCTGGGAAATCGGCACGCGGTCGCGGATCTCGTCGAGGAAGGCGGGTGGGAAGCGCATCGGGGAACTCGTTTCCCCACCATATAATCATGCCCGCGAAATCCGACGACCCCTAATGCGGGCCGTACCCGGTTTCCACAGGGCAAAAAGAAAGGCGGCCGTTGCTGGCCGCCTCCTTTGAATGCTCGGTAAGCTGCCGGTTACTGCGCGGCAAGCGCGCCGAAGATGACGCCGGAGAGGACGCCGATCAGCACGTAGTCGTTGCCGACGCGGATCCATTCCTGACCGCGACCGGGACGATGCAGGCCGTACCGGCCATAATCGCGGATCGGTTGGTGACGCTTCCAGTTGGAATATTTCTGGCCATTGCGCCAATGGCTACGCTTCACGACGACCTTCTTCTTCACCACGACGCGCTTACGCACGTCGACATGCTTGCCGGGCTTCTGCCAGTCGACCTGGCTGTAGTTCGACTGCGGCGCGACCGGCGCATTCAGCGACGCGGCCTGGCCGGTGAATGACGTGGCGGCCAGCATCGAGAAAGCGAGGGCCGAAAGGATAATGCGTTTCATGAGAAGTCTCCTTGGTTTTCGACATCAGAGGAATGGCAGGACATCGATGAACCGAAACTGAACGCCTGCATTACAATTGTGTAATGAATTCATCTATTTATCCGAGAGAGTTGGACGTCATCGCAAAATTAAGAGCCCAAACGCGCGGCAAACTTGGCCGATCCGCCGCCCCACAGCGGCTTGGCAATGCAACCATTTGCGCCTCAATCCATTTTCCGACACCGCCTGTCGCGGCCTGTCGCGCGGCAACGGCCATTAAAATCGACAATATTTTATTATCCGGCTAAAATATTCGAGTATTATCGGCGACTGCCATGAACATGATTCGTAACCCCGCTTTTCATCCCGCCCGCCACGCTGGCCGCGTCGCGCGCCCTGTTCGCATGCGTGCGGCAAGATGAGCGGCTCCGTCGTTCTTCTGCATCTGGCCGGCGCCGTGGCGCTGATGCTGTTTGCCACCCGCATGGTCAAGACCGGCGTCGAGCGCGCCTATGGCGACGTGCTGCGCCATCGTCTGCGCGCCACCATGCGCAATCCGGTCATGGCGGTGCTGGCCGGCACCGGCCTCGCTATCGCGTTGCAGAGCTCCACCGCCGTCACGCTTCTGGTCGGCTCCTTCGCCGGCTCCGGCATCGTCTCGGGCGCCGCGGGCCAGCTTGCCGTGCGCGGCGCCGAGATCGGCTCGGCGCTGGTGGTCAAGCTGCTGACCTTCGATCTCACCCTGCTGGTGCCGCTCTGCCTGATCACCGGCACGGTGATGTTCATGGCTACCGAGCGCCGCGATTGGCGCCAGTCCGGCCGCATCCTGGTCGGCATCGGTCTTCTGATCCTGTCGCTGGAAATGATCGGCCAAGCATCGGAGCCGTTGCGCAACAGCCAGCTCCTGCCGGTCATCATCAACTACTTCTCGACTGATTCCATCACCGCCTACCTGTTGGCGGCGCTGATCACCTGGCTGTTCCAGTCGAGCATCGCGGCGGTTCTGTTGATGGCGACGCTCGCCGGCCGCGGCCTGATCACGCCGGAACTCGGCGTCGTCCTCATCCTCGGCGTCAATCTCGGCTCCTCGATCATCGCGCCGATGCTGACCCGCTCGTCGAGCCCCGAAGTGCGCGTCGTGCCGGTCGGCAATCTCCTGATGCGCGGGCTTGGCTCGCTGGTCATGCTGATCCTGGTCATGATCTTCAGGCCGCACTTCGCCTTTCTCGGTTCGACGGCCGCGGACCAGATCGTCAACGCCCACATCCTGTTCAATGTGCTGATCCTGCTCGCCGGGCTGCCGCTGGCCGGCTTCGTCTATCGCGCTTCCGAAAAGATCGTAGCGCTTGGCATCAAGCCCGTACCCGCCGCCTCGCTCGATGTCGTCGAGCTATCCGCGCTTAACGAGAGCGCTCTCGACGTGCCAAGCCAGGCGCTGGCCAATGCCACGCGCGAAGTGGTGCGGGTCTGCGAGACAGTGGAGATCATGTTGAAGCGCATCATCGAACTTTATGAAAGTACCGACGCCGACAAGATCAAGGCGCTGGCTGCACTCGACGACCGCGTCGACAGAAAGCACGCCGCGATCAAGCTCTATCTGGCCAAGCTTACCAGGAATTCGTTGACCGAGGACGAGGCCTTGCGGTGCCAGGAGCTGATCGGCGCCTGCGTCAAGCTGGAGCAGGTCGGCGATATCATCGTGCGCAACATGCTGGTGCATGTGAAGAAGAAGTTCGAGCGCGGACTGGAATTCACCGACGAAGGCTGGAGCGAGTTGTTCGCCTTCCACAGCTCGGTGCTCGCCAATGCGCGGCTAGCCTTCAACGTCCTGGTTTCGCGCGACCCCGAGACAGCCCGCCAGCTGGTGCTGGAAAAGGACCGGCTGCGCGATCGCGAGAAGGAAACCAGCGCCAGTCATTTCGTACGACTGCGCGACGGCACCGCCAAAAGCGTCGAGACCAGTTCGATCCATCTCGACACCATCCGCGACCTGAAGCAGATCAACTCGCTGCTGGCCTCGATGGCCTATCCGGTGCTCGAAGAGCGCGGCCTGCTCACCGGATCGCGGCTGAAGGCGAGCTGATCCACGACACCATCCGGTAGCGTACGCGCTTCTGCGGCAAAATACCTTTGCTCTGTTTCCTCCAGTCGGGATAAGGGTTCATTAGCCCAGCCTTTCGGAGGAAATCGATGGATACCCATTCACGCAGTTTTGCCAAGGCGCTCTCCTGGCGCGTGACCGGCACCATCGACACGATGATCATTTCGCTGGTCGTGACGGGAAGCGTCAAGCTCGCCGCGACAATCGGCCTGACCGAGGTCGCCACCAAATCGCTGCTCTACTATGCCCATGAACGCGCCTGGCTGAGAATTCCCTACGGGCGCTAGACCGTAGCATAGCGGCCTTGGCGCGACCGACCCGGCGCGCCCTCACCGGCTGTCGCGCGAGCAGGTTGCGTTGGATCTCGATCAAGAAAACCTAAACCGGCGCCAACATTTTCTGAATTGTCCGCGACGCCCGTCCGTGGTTTGACGCCTGCAATCGAGGATCTGATTCCGGCCATGTCGCTTCCGCTCATCGCCCTGTTCATCGCCGCCTTTGCCTTCGGCACCACTGAATTCGTCATTGCCGGCGTGCTGCCGCAAGTGGCGCAAGGGCTCGGCATTTCGGTTCCCTCCGCCGGTTATCTCGTCTCCGGCTATGCCTGCGGCATCGCCGTCGGCGGCCCGCTGCTGGCGCTTGCCACCAAGTCGCTGTCGCGCAAGAACTTGCTGCTTGGCCTCGCCGTCGCCTTCACCATCGGCCAGGCGGCCTGCGCGTTGGCACCCGACTTCACCTCGATGCTGCTGTTGCGTATTGCCGTCGCGGTCGCGCACGGCGCCTATTTCGGCGTCGCCATGGTCGTCGCCGTCGGTCTTGTGCGCGAGGACCAACGCGGCATGGCGGTTGCCGTCATCCTGTCCGGCCTCACCGTCTCCAACGTCATCGGCGTGCCCGCCGGCACCGCGATAGGCAACATCTGGGGCTGGCGCGCCACCTTCTGGGTGATGTGCGCGCTGGGCGTGGCGGCAACGCTTGCCATGGCAGCGCTGCTGCCGCGCACCACCGGATCGTCGGCGAGGCCCGCCGGCTTTGCCCGCGAGGTTCGCGTGCTGGCCCGCCAGCAGGTTTGGACCTCGCTGATCCTGATGTTGATGCTGATGATCGGCCAGTTCGGCCTGTTCACCTACATCACCCCAACACTGCTGGAGGTCACCGGGCTCGACGAGGGCTGGGTGCCGTGGGTGCTGCTGCTCAATGGCGTCGGCGCCACGCTAGGCGTTTTCCTCGGCGGCAAGCTATCCGACTGGAAGCTGATGCCGTCGTTGATCTCGATGCTAGCCCTGCAGGCGGCGACGCTAGCCGTCATCTATGTCGTCAGCCCCTATCCCTTGCCGATGGTCGTCGCGATCGTCGTCTGGGGCGGCCTTAACTTCGCCATCGGCACACCGATCCAGACCCGCATCCTGGCCTGGACGGCGGACGCCTCGAACCTCGCTTCGTCGCTCATTCCGTCCGGCTTCAATGTCGGCATCGCGCTTGCCGCGTCGCTGGGCGCCGCCACGCTCAATGCCGGATTTGGCTATCGCAGCCTGCCGCTGCTCGGCGCCGTCGCCATGCTGTTCGCGGTCGCGGTGGCGCTCGCCTCTTATGTCTGGGAAGGACGCAGCAAAGCCACGCCGCCGCTGACGGCCCCAGCGGAGTAGAGCTCGAACAAAGCCCTGACCCTCGCCAGGATCGCCGCCCACAGGCAGCCGGCGATGGTGGTGACCAGGAACACCGCCTTCAGCCCCGGCGTCAGGGTGATGTTCCGCCCGATATCGGCCATCATCGCACGCGACAGTTTTGCCACGCGCACGACGTCCATGAAGGATCGCCGCGTCCGCCGTTTCGACGGCAAAAAGCCACGCGTCGTTCATGTCAGCGCGCACGAGGCGTTACGGTTCGCGCCGAGATGGGCGTCCCTTGTCGTTGTTCGGGGCGGCGTCGCGGCGCAGCGATTGTTCCCCGGAACAAATCAGCAATCCGAAAGTTGGCGGTGATGTGAATAGGTGAAGGAGGGTCGTGCCATCGCCGGTTGGTTTGAAGGCTGACTTCCGCTTTCAGGTATTCCGCAGATGAAGATAGCCCAGATCGCACCTCTGATCGAGTCGGTACCGCCGAGGCTTTATGGAGGGACTGAGCGTATCGTTTCCTATTTGACGGAAGAGCTGGTTCGACAGGGCCACGAAGTGACGTTGTTCGCCAGCGGCGATTCAAGCACTTCGGCCGAACTGGTCGCGTGTTGCAATGTTGCACTACGGCTGAACCCTGGCGCCCAGAACCATGTTCCGTATCACGTCATGATGCTTGAAAAGGTTCGCAGACGGGCGAATGAATTCGATGTGCTGCATTTTCACGTCGATGTTCTCCACTTTCCAATGATCCGTGAGTTCGCGCGGCGAACCGTTACCACCCTACATGGCCGGCTCGACCTTCCGGACCTGGCGCAACTTTACGCGATGTTCGACGACCTTCCACTGGTCTCGATTTCCAATGACCAGCGCCGGCCCATGCCACCGGTCGATTGGCTCGGAACAGTTTATCACGGCCTGCCGCCTGACATTCTTCCCTTCCGGCCGAAAGCCTCGGGTTATCTGGCCTTCCTTGGCCGAATCTCACCGGAAAAGGGGCCGGAAGCCGCGATAGAAATCGCAGCGCGCGCCGGGATGCCGCTGAAGATCGCAGCCAAGATCGACGCGGTGGACCAATCATTTTGGAGTGAGAAGGTCGAACCCAAGGTGCTTCGACATTCCAACGTCGAGTTCGTTGGCGAGATCGATGAACGGCAGAAGGCAGAATTTTTGGGCGGAGCGACAGCGCTGCTGTTTCCGATCGACTGGCCCGAACCGTTCGGCCTTGTAACCATCGAGGCAATGGCCTGCGGCACCCCGGTGATCGCCTTCAACCGCGGCGCCGTTCCAGAGGTCATCGACGATGGAGTGTCCGGACTGATCGTGGAAGGTGTTGGCGAAGCTGTTGAGGCCGTCCGGCGGGTAGGCGATCTCGATCGTGCGCGGGTGCGGGAAATTTTTGAAAAGCGGTTCACGGTTGGACGCATGTGCTGCGACTACATGGCGGTCTACCGCTCGCTCGCGGGCACTAGGCGACTTGCACCTGGCCCCTCAAATGGCTGCGCTGCGGATGCGGCTGCGATGGTCGTGGCCGAGCCGGCCGCCTAGAACCGATGGTTCGAGCGGCGTTTGATCGGGCCGAAAGAGCGAAAGTTGCCAATCATTCGCCAAGAATTCGAACCACGCTGCCCGCGACCGCACGCGCGAGTACGGGACTGATGAACAGGAGGGCTGACATGACCATTGAAGTCGAAGACCGAAAGCTTGATCCAGCTGTGGCTCTCCCGGCACTGGACGAATCGGCGCCGCGCGAGCCGCACAGGCAATTTGCTCTGAAGCATGAGGACTGCTTCATCGTCACCGACAGCTATGGTGACATACGCGGCACTGGCGACGGGCTCTTCCGCGACGATACGCGTGTGCTGTCGCGCTTCCGTCTGTTCATTGGCGGCCGTATGCCCTCGCTGCTCGGCGCCTCGCTGTCGCAGGACAACATTCTATTCAACGCCAATCTCACCAATCTGGCCACCATCGGGCCAAACGGCAGCGAAACGCTGCCAGGCGTCGTGCACATCAATCGGACCCGGTTCATCTGGCAGGACCGCATGTTCGAGCGGATCACGTTCTCGAACTACGCCGCACGCGAGGTGCTGCTGCCGGTTCGTTTCGACTTTGACGCCGATTTCCGTGACATGTTCGAGGTGCGCGGCACTACCCGAAGCCGCCGTGGTCGTGCGCATGATGCGTTGGTCGGCGAGAACAGCGTCACGTTCCGATACGAAGGCCTCGACAATGTATCGCGCCAATCTGTCATCGCGTTTTCGATGAGGCCCGATCAGGTGCATCCCAATCACGCCGAGTTTCGCATTCTGGTGGCAAGGCGCGACAGAAGAGAGCTGTATCTGGAGGTCGGTCACAGCGAAGAAGCCCCATCCAGTGATCGTTTCCGAGCGGCCGCGGCACGGGCCCGGTTTGCCATGCGCTCAAAGCGTCGACAGGGCGCCACGGTGTTCAGTTCCGGTCGCGTGTTCAATGACTGGCTCACGCGCACGCGCGCCGACATCGCGTTGCTGACCACTGATCTGGAAACTGGGCCATATCCGTACGCGGGGATTCCGTGGTTCTCGACCGCCTTTGGCCGCGACGGCGTCATTTCCGCCTTGCAGATGTTGTGGCTGAACCCTGAGCTCGCTCGCGGCGTCCTGGCGTACCTTGCCCGCTATCAGTCGACAGAAACGTCGATATTTGACGATGCCGAGCCCGGCAAGATCATGCATGAAACGCGCAAGGGGGAAATGGCTGTACTGCGCGAACTGCCGTTCGGCCGCTACTATGGTGGCGTCGACACCACTCCGCTCTATGTCTACCTGGCTTGCTCCTACGCCGATCGCACCGGCGATCACGAATTCGTCGACCGCATGTGGGATTCCCTGTGTGCGGCGATCGCGTGGATGGAGGAGGTCGGAGCTCGCAACGGAGAGGGCTTCGTGACCTACAACAGGGGGTCGGATACGGGGCTTTTCAACCAAGGCTGGAAGGACAGCGCCGACGCGATCTTCCATGCCGATGGCACGATACCCAAGGGACCAATCGCATTGGTAGAGGTGCAAGGCTATGTCTTTGCGGCCTACCAAGGCATGGCTGCACTGGCGGCAAAGCGCGGCGACGACGCCAAGGCCGCACGCTGGAGCGCTATGGCAGAAAGGATCCGCAGCGCGGTGGAGACGCGGTTTTGGATGCCGGAGAGCAACTTCTACGCCTTGGCAATAGACGGAGAAGGCAAGCAATGCGCCGTGCGAGCCTCCAACGCGGGTCACCTGCTTTATGTCGGGCTACCGTCAGCAGAACGGGCGCAATCGATTGCCGCGCAGCTGCTGTCAGCTCACCTCCACAGCGGTTGGGGCGTTCGCACCCTGGCCGACGACGAGCTTCCATTCAACCCGATGTCCTATCACAACGGTTCGATCTGGCCACATGACACGGCGATCTGCGCCGCTGGGCTCGCCCGCTACCAGGAGCGGACAAGCGTTGTAAAGCTGATGAGCAGTATGTTTGAGGCGGCGGTCCGCTTCAACATGCGGCTGCCGGAACTATTCTGCGGCTTTACGCGCGCGATCGGCGACGCGCCGATCGCCTATCCCGTAGCCTGTCTGCCACAGGCATGGTCGGCCGGATCCGCCTTTATGTTGCTGCAGGCCTGCCTGGGGATTCGAGTCGACGGTTGGAAACACGAGATCAATGTCCAGCAGCCCCGGTTGCCGATCGGCATCGACAACATCGTGATCCGGCACCTAGCGGTCGGTAAGGCGAAGGTCGACCTTACGTTTCAGCGCATCGGCGACCACATGGTCTGCTATCTCGATGAGCGGCACGAGGGCCTCGTGCCGCTGGTGGTGCACTCTTAGTGATCGGATCGCACAATGCGATCACTGATGCCCGACGTGCGCGTCGGCCAATGCACGCTGCTCAACACCGGCGTGACCGCGATCCTCCGGTAAGACTGTCGACTCACCCGCGCCAGCGCAGCAGGCGCATGGCGTTGGCGGTGACCAGCACGGTGGCGCCGGTATCGGCCAGGATCGCCGGCCACAGTCCGGTGATGCCGGCGATGGTGGTGACCAGGAACACCGCCTTCAGCCCGAGTGCCACCCCGATGTTCTGGCCGATATTGGCCATCACCGCCCGCGACAGTTTTACCATGCGCACGACGTCCATGACCCGGCCATGCAGGATCGCAGCGTCGGCGGTTTCCAGCGCCACATCGGTGCCGCCACCCATGGCGATGCCGATATCGGCGGCGGCGAGCGCCGGCGCGTCGTTGATGCCGTCGCCGACCTTGGCGACTTTCAACCCCTCGCACTGCAGCTCACCGACGATGCGCAGCTTGTCCTGTGGCAGCAACTCTGCCCGCGCCTCGATGCCGAGCGAAGCGGCGATGGCTTCGGCGGTGCGGCGGTTGTCGCCAGTCAGCATCACCGCCCGGATGCCCTCGGCCTTCAGTGCCGCAATACCCGACGCCGCATCCGGTCTCGGCTCATCGCGCATGGCGATCAACCCCGCCACCACGCCATCGGCCACTAGCACCGACACCGTCTTGCCCTCGCCGTTGAACCTGTCGACGGCAAGGCGCTGCGCTTTGGTCATGACGGCGCGTTCGCTCGCCGCGTGACCGGAGCCCAGGAAGACAGCGACGGCGCCGACGCTGCCCTCGACGCCCTTGCCGGAAATCGCCTTCGCCGCCAGCGCCGGCGGCACCGGCGCCTTGTCGGTCTTGGCCCTCTCCAGGATCGCCATCGCCAACGGATGGCTGGAGCCCTGCTCCAGTGCTGCCGCCAATGCCAGCACGGTGCGTTCGTCGCGCCCATAGGCCGCGATGTCGGTGACGACTGGTTTGCCCGCCGTCAGCGTGCCGGTCTTGTCGAAGGCGACCGCCGTTATCCCGCGAAACCCTTCCAGCACGGCACCGCCCTTCATCAGCAGGCCACGCCGCGCGCCGGCCGCAAGACCTGCGGCGATCGCCGCCGGCGTCGAGATGACCAGCGCGCAGGGGCAGCCGATCAGCAGGATCGCCAGGCCCTTGTATATCCACTCGTTCCAGTCGCTGCCGGCAAACAGCGGCGGCAGCAGCGCCACCAGCGCGCCGACGGCCAGCACCGCTGGCGTATAATAACGCGAGAAGCGGTCGATGAAGCGCTCGGTGGGCGCCTTGGCCTCTTGCGCTTCTTCCACCAGCCGCACGATGCGGGCGATGGTGTTGTCCGACGCGGCTGCCGTCACCCGCACCTTGAGCACGCCGTCTGTGCTGATCGTGCCGGCGAAGACGACTTCCGCGACACCCCTGCGCTTCGGTGTGCTCTCGCCGGTCACCGGCGCCTCGTCCATATCGCTCGAACCCTCGACGATCTCGCCATCGGCGGGAATACGGTCGCCCGGCCGCACCACGATGACGTCACCGATCGCAAGGTCTTCAGCGGGAATCTCCGATGTGCCGCCTGCGCGCTCGACCAGTGCCGTCTTCGGCACCAGATCGGCAAGTCGCTGGATGCTCGCCCGCGCACGGCCGGCGGCAACACCTTCCAGGAGTTCGCCGATCAGGAACAGCACCACCACGGCGGTCGCTTCTTCCGTCGCGCCGATCATCACGGCGCCTGTCGCCGCGATGGCCATCAGCATCTCGATCGAGAACGGCGTGCCGGCCAGTCCCGCCATCAGCGCGCGCCGCGCGACCGGCAGCAGGCCGACCAGCAGCGCGGCCAGGAACACCCAGCGCTCGGACACTGGGAACAGATGACCGATGCCGTAGGCGGCAAGAAGTACCGCCGCGCAAGCCAGCGTCAGCGTCGCGCGGCGGGAATGCCACCACGCCTGCCCCGGCTCGCCACCCATGTATGAAGCGATGGCCTGCTTGCTGGCCGGCTCGCCATGATCGTGGCCTTCGTGGTCATGATCAGCATGGTCATACGCTTTGACTGCTGAAGCGTGCCCATCGATCCTGGCTTCGGCCTTTTTGATGCCATACCCAAGCCGCGCAACCTGCCGCAGCACCTTGTCTTCCGGCAGTGCGCCACCGTGACTGACCGTCATGCTGGCGCCGATCACTGAAACCGAGACATCAGCGACGCCGTCGAGACGGCGAACCGCCGTGTCGATCTTGGCCGCGCAGGAGGCGCAATCCATACCGCCGATCCTGAACCGCGTCTGCTTGAGAGGCACCGTCATCGCATCACCTATCTGTCTTGCCCGTGCGGCGTCGCCGCATGGGTCTTGAATGCTGATGCTAGGCACAGTAATTGCTCTAGTCACTAGAGCTTCAAGAGGCAAAACCCATGTTTTCGATCGGTGATCTCTCGCGCCGCACCGGAGTCAAGGTACCGACCATCCGCTACTACGAGCAGATGGGCCTGGTCGCCGCGCCGGAACGATCGGAAGGCAACCAGCGCCGCTATTCCAGGCAAGAACTGGAGCGGCTGGCTTTCATCCGCCACGCCCGCGATCTCGGTTTCGCTATCGAGGACATCCGCTCGCTGATCGAATTGAGCGGCCATCCCGAGCAGCCCTGCGGCCACGCCGACAAGATCGCCCAGGAACAATTGATCTCGGTGCGGGACAAGATCGCCCAGTTGAAGCGGCTGGAGGCCGAACTCGAACGCATCGCCACCTGCTGCAATGGCAAGACGGTCGGCGACTGCTACGTTATCCGCGCGCTGTCCGACCACGCGCTGTGCACTGACGAGCATGGGTGAGAGGCTGGTGCTGGCAGCGATCCAGGAGCTGTGAGGACAGAAAGCAGACCTCGCACCGCCGCTGCAAGGCTTGGGTTCCTCGCCCCACGAAAGTGGGGAGAGGTGGCCGCGAAGCGGTCGGAGAGGGGCCTGCGCCAGCGGATATAAGGGGATTTCTCCCAGCCTGCCCCGGATAAGATTGCGCCATTCCCCTACAACTCGATCCGGAATCGCAAACTTTCCACCCCGCCATCGGCGGCGTCCTCGAAGAAGCGTTCGACCAGCTTGCCGCCATTGGCAAGGATCACCCTGTGCGAGGCTGGGTTGCCCGGTTTGGCGGTGATCTCGACATAGGGCAAGCCGACCGCCCTCGCCTCGTCCAGCATCAGCCGCAGCGCGTCGGTGGCGTAACCGCGCCGCCGCTTCCACGGCACCACCGCATAGCCGATATGGCCAAGCACATGTGGCGGCAGTTCTGCCGTGCCCTGCTGCCAGCGGAAGCCGATCGAGCCCGATGCCTCGCCGTCCCAGATCCAGCGGCGGAAGCCCGGCAGGCGCGGCACTTGCTTGCCGTCGGGCAAGGTGATCGGACCGCCCTTGGCCTGTGGATCATCAAGGTCGGCGAGAAAGGCCACCGGATCCTTTTCGATTGCAGCAAGCTGCTCGCGCGTCGCTTCCATCAGCCGCACATTGTACGGCGACCAGCCACGCTCGAGCGCCGCCTTGTAGGACGGCAGATGTTCAAGCGCGGGTTTGACGATTTCGATCATGGTGCACCAGCGGAGACGATATGCAGACAAGATAGCAGCATTGCCCGGCAAGGCACGGTCCACCAAGGGGCAGCCTCTTGCGACAGGGCCGCGTCCCCATCGCTGGAAACGCGCCCTGATCCAGGTCGATTGGCGCTCCGGCAAGGCCGGATCGCCGCTGGCAATGTCAGGCGATGTCGAAGCGGTCGGCGTTCATCACCTTGGTCCATGCCGCCACGAAATCCCTGGCGAATTTCTGCCCGGCGTCCGCGGAGCCATAGACCTCGGCAAGTGCACGCAATTGTGCGTGCGAACCGAAGATTAGGTCTGCGCGCGTGCCGGTCCACTTGACCGCCTTGGTCTTACGGTCGCGCGCTTCGTAGACTTCGTCGGAGCCGGCGGCCGGATCCCAGATCGTGTTCATGCTGAGCAGGTTGACGAAGAAGTCATTGGTCAGCGTCCCCGGCCGGTCGGTGAACACGCCATGCTTCGACTTGGCCGTGTTGGCGCCAAGCACCCGCAAGCCACCGACCAGCACCGTCATCTCCGGCGCCGTCAGCGACAGCAATTGCGCCCGATCGACCAGCATGGCTTCGGTCGACATCGGCTGCCTGCCCCTGGCATAGTTGCGGAAGCCATCGATTTTCGGCTCGAGCGGCGCAAAGGAATGAACATCCGTCTGTTCCTGAGAGGCGTCCATGCGGCCTGGCGTGAATGGCACCTTCACCTCATGGCCCCCATCCTTCGCGGCTTTTTCGACCGCGGCGACGCCGCCGAGCACGATGAGGTCGGCAAGCGAGACCTTCTTGCCGCCGGTCTGTGCCGCGTTGAACTCGCTGTGGATGCCTTCAAGCCTGGCAAGCACCTTCGACAGTTCGGCCGGCTGATTGACCTCCCAGTCCTTCTGCGGCGCGAGCCGGATGCGGGCACCGTTGGCGCCGCCGCGCTTGTCGGAATTGCGGAACGTCGAGGCCGACGCCCAAGCGGTCGAGACCAACTCGGAGACCGACAGGCCCGATGCCAGGATCTTCGACTTCAGGGATGCGATATCCTGCTCGCTGACCAATTCGTGGTCGACCGCCGGGATCGGATCCTGCCAGATCAGCACTTCCTTCGGCACGAGCGGGCCGAGATAGCGAGCGACCGGGCCCATGTCGCGGTGGGTCAGCTTGTACCAGGCGCGGGCAAACGCGTCGGCAAACTGGCCTGGATGCTCGTGGAAACGCCGCGAGATCTTTTCATAGGCAGGATCCACCCTCAGCGCGAGATCGGTGGTCAGCATGGAAGGCGCGCGGCGCTTTGACGGATCATGCGCATCCGGCACGGTGCCGGCACCAGCGCCGCCCTTCGGCGTCCACTGGTGAGCGCCCGCCGGGCTTTTCGTCAGCTCCCATTCGTAGTTGAACAGATTGTCGAAGAAGTTGTTGCTCCACTTGGTCGGCGTCGTGGTCCAGGTCACCTCGAGACCCGAGGTGATCGCGTCCCCGGCAATGCCGGTGGCGTACTTGCTCGACCAGCCGAGGCCCTGCGCTTCGATGCCGGCGCCTTCCGGTTCGGCCCCCACCAACGAGGCATCGCCGGCGCCGTGCGTCTTGCCGAAGGTGTGACCGCCGGCAATCAGCGCCACGGTCTCTTCGTCGTTCATCGCCATGCGGCTGAAGGTTTCGCGGATGTCACGTGCCGAGGCCAGCGGATCAGGTTTGCCATTCGGCCCTTCCGGATTGACGTAGATCAGGCCCATCTGGACGGCGCCGAGATTGCCTTGGAGTTCGCGGTCGCCGGAGTAGCGCTCGTCGTCGAGCCACTTGGTTTCCGAACCCCAATCCACGTCCTGCTCGGGCTCCCAGACGTCGGCGCGGCCACCGGCGAAGCCGAAGGTCTTGAAGCCCATCGATTCGAGCGCGACATTGCCAGCGAGGATCAACAGGTCGGCCCAGGAGATCTTCCGGCCATATTTCTGCTTGACCGGCCACAGCAGCCGACGCGCCTTGTCGAGATTGGCATTGTCCGGCCAGCTGTTGAGCGGCGCGAAACGCTGCTGGCCGGCGCCGGCGCCGCCACGGCCGTCGCCGATGCGATACGTGCCGGCACTGTGCCAGGCCATGCGGATGAACAGCGGTCCGTAGTGGCCGAAATCGGCGGGCCACCAATCCTGCGAATCCGTCATCACGTGGTGCAGATCCTTGATCACCGCATCGAGATCGAGCGACTTGAATTCCTCGGCATAGTCGAACTCCTCGCCCATCGGATCCGAAAGGTTCGATTGCTGGTGCAGAACGCCGAGGTCAAGTTGGTTTGGCCACCAGTCACGGTTGCTCCTGCGGGAGGACCCATGCGCAACCGGGCATTTGCCCTTGCTGTTGTCGTCTGTGTTGGCGTCCATGTTTTTCTCCGATCGTGGCTGTGTTGAGCTGTTTCAACGGCTGCGTGAGCAAGGACACTGGATGCCCCTGGAGGTGGTCCGTTTCATGGCAGGCGCGATGACCTGTGCCCGATACGCGACCGAATATCTTGGATGTCCATCGCTGCGAGCGCCTGGACCAGATGGTCCCGGCTGCTCCTGATCTTCCTCGCAGTTCCTATAGCAAAGTCGCGTGATTAATTTAAGTTGGATTTCCTGATTGCAGCGATAAGATTACGCTATGACAAACCTGACGCTGAAGCAGCTGCGTTATTTCGAAGCGCTGGCCAGACACAACCATTTCGGACGTGCGGCGGATGCCTGCGCCATCTCCCAGCCCGCCATCTCGGTGCAGATCAAGGAGTTGGAGGAAACGCTGGGCACGGAGCTTTTTGAACGAGGTCCGCGACAGGTCCGGCTGACCAATTTCGGCGAGGAGTTTGCCTTACGCGTCCGCGACATCCTGCGCTCGGTGGATGAGCTGGCGGATCTGGCCCGCGCCTCGCGCGACCGGCTCGTGGGCCGGCTGCGCATCGGCGTGATCCCGACGATCGCGCCCTACCTTCTGCCTGCCATCATCGGCAACCTCGCCCGCATGCATGACGGCCTCGATATCCACGTGCGCGAGACGCAGACGCAGAAGCTGATCCAGGAACTGGCCGACGGTCGGCTCGACGCGGCCATCGTCGCGCTGCCGGTATCGGAAGCGTCGCTGACCGAAATCGTGCTGTTTGCCGAGAACTTCGTGCTGGTCCGGCCCGGCGAGGACGAGGGAAAGCCGGTGCCCAATCGCGAAATGCTGCGCGAGATGCGGCTGCTTTTGCTGGAGGAGGGCCATTGTTTCCGCGATCAGGCGCTGTCATTCTGCAACATGCATTCGGCACGGCCAAGAGAGTTGCTGGACGGCAGCTCGCTGTCGACCTTGGTGCAAATGGTCGGCGCCGGCGTCGGCGTCACCTTGATCCCGGAAATGGCCGTGCCGGTGGAGACACGCTCGGCGTCGGTTTCCATCGCCCACTTCGCCAGTCCTCAGCCGTCGCGGACCATCGGCATGATCTGGCGCAAGACAAGCCCGATCGCCAAACAGCTGCTGCGGATCTCCGAAGTGGTTCGCCAGTCGTCCGATGCGCTGCGCGCGCAGTATCACCCAGTCAAGGTTGCCTGACCGGATCGTCAGCTTGCCGCCTGGAACCGGATCTCGCCCTCGTTCAGAAAACAGGTTTTATTGAACAGCGACAGATCCAGCGGGTTCGGCAAGCGCACGTCGCTGATATCGGGAACCAGCTTCTTCGACGGATCGTATGACCGGTCGATCTGCGAGATGAAGACGAGGATCAATCCGCTGTCGCGGGCAAAGGCCTTCAGCGTGCGGACTTGCGCCATCAGGTTCGGGTTTTCCCGCTTCTGATCGAGCAGTTGCAGATAGTCTATGACCACCAGCGTACCGCGCGCCGCCGCCGCCAGCGTTCTGACGATGTAGTCGGCGCTGATGGCATCGGAATTGTCGAACACGAACTGGTCGTTGAACCGCGCCGGATCCGCCCCGATGGCGCGAAACCGGTCGAGCACATCCCTTTGTGTATATTCCAGCGTGAAGAACACGCCGCGATGGCCGGACTTCATGGCTTCTATTGCGAGTTCGAGGCTCATCAGCGTCTTGCCGTGGCCTGGTCGTGCGCCGACCAGGACCATGTCGCCGGGCGAAAGTTGCGCAAACAGTACGCCCGCAGGCGCCGCCTCGGCCGCCTTGGCTGCAAGCAGGCTCCAACTGCTGAAACCTTCCCGTGCTGCAACACGATCGAGCGCTTCATGGAGCGGAACCTTGCGCTGCCGGGACAACAGCCTGGCTTGACGTTTCAGATGATAGACCGGCGCGGATAACTTCATTGCAAACCTCCTGGTGCGAGCAGTTTCCGCAATCCCTCCTTATGCCTGGGCTCGAACAGTTGGTTCGGTGATCGAATAGCCCCGCATGAGCGATGCTTTCCCGGCGGAGGGAGGAGGCGTGGGCGCGCCAGAATCAGATGATAGCTCAATCCCTGTGGATCGAAAATCGCGGATAAGTCAAAGATGCTGAGTCGTTGACCGTAAACCTGGAACCGCCACGTGGGCGTGGGCCGTTTCAGTGCACGAACTCCCTCACGGCTCTTCGAATGGGCTTGCAGGAGGGCGCGCAAAACAAAGGATCCTGCTAAACAAGATGTGTTTCGCCGATTGATGCGGGACCATTTATGATCGATTCTCGGCGGCGCAAGGAATCTCAAGGCGCTTCGATAGGAGAATTGATCCGGTGCGGTTGAGATCTGTCTATCTGGGTGTCGTCGCCAGCCTTCTTGTCATGGTTATCGCAGTGGCGGTGTCGGCCCGATCCTTTGCCGCACCATCTGACGTTCCGGCCTGGCTACAGGCCCATGTCGGCGACAGCGACGGGCAGATCTCACAAGTGGTGCTGGAACGGGCGCGCGCGCTCTACCTCAAGAAGGTGGCCCAAGGTGCGGTCAAAAACCCCTGCTATTTCGCCATGGACGCGACGCGCCCCAGCGATCTGGGCGATGGCAAGCCCGGCCACCGCTACTATGTCATTTGCGAAGCCAGCCAGTCGTTTCGCGCGATTTCGTCGGGCCACGGCAGCGGCCGGAATTTGAAAGGCGTCGTTGACTTCGCCAACGGCAGACGCTGCGCAAAGAACTTCGGCAATGCGATGGATTCATCATTGACCGCCGGCGGCGCCTATATGACCAGCGAGGCGAAAACCTCGTTCAAGGGCTACTACCGCATCGGCGCGAAACAAGACGCGGTTTTCCAGCGCACCTTCATACAGTTCGACGGCGAGGGCGAAGCCGCGAACGCCAGGCAACGGGTGATCGGGGGCCACGCTGCCCAGGTGCTGCACGGCATGTGCCTGCGCAAAAATCCCAAAAGCTCGCACGCCGACCATGATGGCTACGTGCCGTTCGGCAAGCTGGTGGACTACGCAAGCGGCCGCAGCAATGGCTGCACCAGCTGGTCGCCGGCGGATGCCCAGCAGATCATCCCAATGGTCAAGGACAACCCGACGACGCTCTACATCTACCCTGAATCACGCGACATCGCCGCGGTAGCGTCCAGCCGTTCGCAATCGGGCGCTTACTGGAACGCGTCCTGCCTGAAGGAAATAGGCACTCCGAAATTCTGGCCGAGAAAGACCCTCGAGCCGATCATCGCTCAGTACAGCAAGGACCACCCGGCACCACCGCCGCAGCCGGTGCCGATTTGCAAAGGGCCATGAAGCTCACACCGTGCGGACTTCACTCAGCCATGCCGAGGCTCAGCGTAGAAAACCGAGCACGGCCCGCGTGAAATCGGCTGGATGCTCCAGCCAGCAAGCGACCTCCACGACACCGGCGTGACGCCGCGGCTGCCTCGGTCGTGAATGGATCAGCCGCAATGTCGGCAGCCGGCGCTTGTCCTGCGCCTTCACAGCGCTCTTCAGGGTTCGGCGATTTTGCCGCGCATGGTGCATTCTCCTTCGACCGCCGCCGGCGGCGGTTCGCGCATGAAAATGGGTACCAAAAGGTGCCGGCAGGCTATTTGCGCGTGCAGACCGAAACCGTGGAACGTTTTCCAAAGGCGCTCATTCAAGCATCAGGTGGCGCGGAGCCGCGGAACAAGAGGAGGTTATGATGAGAATTGCCGATTGTATGACGAAAGACGTCCAGATCGCCAATCCAGAGCAAACCATACGCGAGGCCGCTCGAACCATGGGCCGTCTCGACGCCGGCGTCATGCCGGTGGGTGAGAACGACCGGCTTGTCGGCATGATAACGGACCGGGATATCGCGATCCGCGGCATCGCCCAAGGCAAAGGACCCGATGCCAAAATTCGCGAGGTGATGACCCCTGACGTCGAATATTGTTTCGGTGACGAAGACGCAGACGACGTCCTTCACAGAATGGGTGAGCTTCAAGTAAGGCGCCTGCCGGTGTTGAACCGCGACAAGCGGCTGATCGGCATTGTTTCGCTGGGCGACCTCGCCATGAATGGCGAATCGGCAGAAGCGGGTGAGGCATTGAGCGGCATCTCGCGGCATGGCGGACAGCATTCGCAGATGCATTGAGGCCAGCCTGACAAGGGCGGCGTTGGCTGCGGGCACCAGATTGCGATAGCCGGCCCAAACAGAGGCGGATGTCGCTTCGTATGCCGCAACCGCATGGTCAGTCCGTTCGGGTTGGTGCCAATGTTGCATGACGTCGACTATGTACTGCGAAAACTTGATTGGATGCGCGCCGACGGCATCTGGCCTAACGGCTTGCGGTATCTCTGGACTGATGCGTTCGGGGTCGTGCTCTACGTCTCACTCTACACGGAAACAGGCGAGACGCGCTGGTTGGATGAGGCTGAGCGGCTGGTGGCCGATGTAGAGCGCGTGCTCGGTCGTCGGCGCGGATTGAGGATCGGGGAAGCGGCTGATCGTGACGGTCAATACTTCCACTACCTGGCGATGTGGCTGTTTGCCTTGGCGCGTCTCGGCGATCTGAAACCGCGATACCGCGCGCGCGGTGTCGCACTGGCGCGTGACATTCACCCGGCTTTTGTGATCCCCGGCCGCGGTGTGATCTGGAAGATGCAGGAGGACTTGAGCAGTCCTTATCCCGGCTATGGCCTCGGCAGCATGGACGCTTATGATGGCTATGTCTCCTACCGGATTCTCGATGAAGACGAGCTGGCGCCCGAAATCGCGCAGATGCGTGACCTGATCGAGCACGATTGGCAAACGCTCGATATCGAACAGGATCTCGGTCTCGGCATGATGCTGTGGCTCGCCCACTTCTTCCCCGCGGAGCCATGGGCCGAGGTCCAGACGAGGCGATCGCTTAGAACCCTGGAAACGATGTGGGTCGACCCGCCAGGTTATTTCAGCCGCGCGCCGTGGCTGCGCGACACGAAGTTCGCTTTCACCAATTTCGGCGTGTCACTGGGGCTGCAGGCCAGCGACGTCTGGCCCGAGCGTGTCGGCACGTTGAACGCCTTCTTCGAGGACTGGCGCTCTGGTGACGAATATGATCGAGAGGCGATCACATGGGTGATGGCCTGCACCTCGCACCTTCCCGCTGCGTTTGTATCGCGCGGGCCGATCAAGAGTCGCTGAATGCTCCCAGCCGAGGAAAAAATGCCCGCCACCACGCTCAGCCGGTGGTGCTCCAGATTTGTTGATTGGAACCAATGGCCTGCAACACAGTTACAGTGCCAGCAAGTCCGGTTGTAGCCTTGCCTCCATGTGGACCGGCGGTTTCAAGGCCAGCCGACTGAGCTTCGGAAGCGTGGAAAGCACGCTTGATGGAGAAAAATCATGAACCAGTGGTCAAACGCCAAGCTTTGTGACGTGGCAAATCTAATCCTCGGAGCAGTTCTCTTTTTCTCTCCCTGGATATTCGCCTTCGCGGCGGGGACGCAGTCCCAGAACGCCATGGGCAGCGGCATCGTGATTTTCTTGCTTTCGGTTGCCGCCCTCTCCGCCTTTGCTATCTGGGAAGAGTGGTTGAACCTCGTTGTGGGTCTTTGGGTAATCGTGTCTCCCTGGGTGCTTGGATTCCAGGCAAGCACGGCCATGAGCGTGCATGTGGTAATCGGCGTTCTGGTCGCGGTCCTTGCTGCGATCGAGCTGTGGATGATGTACCAGAACCCTCCAACGCAATCTACGGCCTAGCAGGACTGGCGTCGCTGCGGCAGCGAGTGTGATGAAGCCGATTTGGCGGTCGGACCAAGATGCCTCTGACCGCCAGGGCTACGGCCTGCCCGTTCGAATGGCCGCCGCCAAATCCGGCGCTCTGTTCATCGCCGATGAACGCCCTCGGACGCCATAGCAACCGGAGCCGCACAGCGGCTAACGGTGACACTGTCGCCAACTGCCAGCGAAGAGGAGATATGTCGACATGAAAGCAGTCCGCATCCATGCTTTTGGCGGACCTGAGGTTCTTTCGATCGATCAAGTCCCCTTTCCTCAGCCCGTTGACGACGAGGTTGTGCTCAGGGTTCGCGCGGCGAGCGTCAATCCGGTCGATTACAAGACCCGCGAGGGTTCGGCGGGTCAGGCATTGCCCGTCACATTGGGGCGTGACGTGTCCGGCGTGGTGGAAACGTGCGGTACGCGGGCTCATACGTTGAAGAAGGGCGACCCGCTGTTTGCCATGCTTGGTCATGATCGGGGCGGCGATGCCGAATATGTCGTGGTCAAGGCGACGGAGGCGGCTGCGAAGCCGGAACGTCTAAGCCACGTCGAAGCCGCTGCGGTGCCGCTTGCGGGCATCACTGCTTGGCAGGGCCTGTTTGAGCATGGCGGCCTCAAATCCGGGCAAAGGGTTCTCATCCATGGCGGAGCCGGCGGCGTTGGCCATCTGGCGATCCAACTGGCCAAGGCCGCCGGCGCGTTCGTCGCCACAACCGTCTCCGCCCAAGACTTCGTTTTTGTCCATGAGCTAGGTGCAGATCAGGCGGTCGACTACAAGGATCAGCGTTTCGAAGAGGTCGTCGATGCGGTCGACCTGGTGTTCGACTTGGTAGCGGGCGACACCCAGGACCGCTCCTGGGACGTTCTCAAGCCAGGAGGGACGCTCGTTTCAACTCTTTCTCAACCCTCGCAGGAAAAGGCACATTTGCGTCGGGCACGTGGCGTCTCCTATATGGCCGAGCCGAATGCGGCGCACCTAGCGCAGATCGGCCGTCTCATCGACGCCGGCAAGGTCACCCCGTTCGTGCAAGCCGTCTATCCGCTTGGAGAGGTCGCCAAGGCGGAGGAACGGCTGGAAAACGAGCATGTGCGCGGCAAGATCGTGCTTGAGGTGTCCGCCTAAGCTTCCCGCCAAGTGGCCCGGTTCGGCCGAGCGCTCACTTGCTGAATTGGGTTTCCTGGCTACCGCCCGCTCTTCGGAGCCTTGGCATCCTTTGAACGACGCTCGGCGACCGCCGGACTGGCGCTGGACGCCCTTTGTGTCGCGGCACTCGGCGCGGCTCGCCTCGGCGGGTTTTGTCCCTCCGACTGGCGGGTTCGGTCTTCCACTTCGCCCATCCGGCGGGTGAGCCCCATGCCGCCGGCAGGCTTCTTGTTGCCGGCCGCGTCCTGGGAGAATTCATCGGAAGCGTCGGCACCGGTCTTTGCCGGATACTTCGTCGCACCGGTTTCATAGCGGGTTTCATTCTCAGTCATGACATCTCTCCAGTTGCATGACGGATAAACATCTCGCCGGTATCCGAGTTCCAAACTTCAGGATTTGGATTCGCCAGGTGGGGTCAGAGCTCACCGGCAGCGCCATCCAAAAGGGCAATCAGATGGGTTTCCGACCCCACATCCTGTTGCCCACGCATCTGGCGTGGCAGGTCTGAAGCAGCGTCTTTATGGCTTCCACATGCGGCGTGGAATATTGGATTCTAATGCTGCCTGTGGGGACGTCGGTCATGCTTTCCCGGCGACGGGACGAGCAGCACCCCTACTGCAGCAACCCCTTGACGATGCCGCTCGCCTTGCCGAAATCCATCTGGCCGGCATATTTCTGCTTCAGCGCAGCGATCACCTTGCCCATGTCCTTCTGGCTGGCCGCACCCGTCGCCGCGATCGCCTCGCGCGCCGCAGCCTGGATGGCGGCATCGTCAAGCTGCGTCGGCAAGAACGCGCGGATGATCTCCATCTCGCCGCGCTCCTGCGCGGCCAGTTCCGGCCGCTTGCCGTCTTCGAATGCCTTGGCCGATTCCTCGCGCTGCTTCACCATCTTGGCCAGGATCTGTAGGATCTCCTCGTCGCTGGCCGGCTCCTTGCCCGAGCCGCGATTGGCGATATCGCGGTCGTGAATGGCGGCTTGAATCAGCCGCAATGTCGGCAGCCGTTGCTTGTCCTGCGCCTTCATCGCGCTCTTCAGGGATTCGGCGATTTTGCCGCGCATGGTGCATTCTCCTTCGATCGGCGCGGACAATAGCGCCGGGGGCGAGCCAACGCAAACCCTGAAATGCCAAGGCAAGCCTCTGATATTGCTAGATGAAATAAATCGGAGCTGCATTTCGCATGATCATTGACCGCCCTGCCCCCTTCCCCTATGTACTGGGCCTTGCATGAACTGAAGCTTGACTGCGTGGAAGCTGCGAAATCGCCGCTTGGCGCCGTTTGCTGCGCGGATGGCCCGCCGGGCCTATGGAAGCGCGCAGCCCCGATAGGAGTGCCGCCATGGCCGATATGACCGCCGCCTTGACGCCCGCCTGGGCAACAGAAAAGCCGACCGCCCTTCTGGTGCTGGCCGACGGCACCGTCATCGAGGGTCGCGGGTTGGGCGCCACCGGTTCCGCCGTCGCCGAAGTCTGCTTCAACACAGCACTCACCGGCTACCAGGAAATCCTCACCGACCCGTCCTATGCCGGCCAGATCGTCACCTTCACATTCCCGCACATCGGCAACATCGGCACAAATGACGAGGACATCGAGGACCTCAACCCGGTCGCCCGCGCCGGCGCCGTCGGCGCGGTGTTCAAGGCCGATGTCACCAACCCGTCCAACTACCGCGCCGGCACCGGTCTCGACCAGTGGCTGAAGAAGCGCGGCATCGTCGCCCTGTCGGGCATCGACACCCGCGCGCTGACCGCGCTGATCCGCGAAAAGGGCATGCCCAACGCCGTCATCGCGCATGCGCCCGATGGCGTGTTCGACCTCGACGACCTGAAGCGCCGCGCCGCGGCATGGTCCGGCCTGATCGGGCTCGATCTCGCCAAGGAGGTCACGTCAGGCCAGTCGTCGGCCTGGCGCGAGACGCCATGGGTGTGGAACGAAGGCTTTGGCGAACAGACCGAGCCTTCGATGCACGTCGTTGCCATCGACTACGGCGTCAAGCGCAACATCTTGCGCCTGCTCGCCGGCCTCGGCGCCAGGGTCACAGTGGTGCCAGCCAAGACCGGCGCCGAAGAAATCCTCGCCATGCAGCCGGACGGCATTTTTCTCTCCAACGGTCCCGGCGACCCGGAGGCCACCGGCGACTATGCCGTCCCGGTCATCCAGGACCTGTTGAAGACCGACATTCCGGTGTTCGGCATCTGCCTTGGCCACCAGATGCTGGCGCTGGCGCTGGGCGGCAAGACCGCCAAGATGCACCAGGGCCATCACGGCGCCAACCATCCGGTCAAGGACCACACCACCGGCAAGGTCGAGATCGTCTCGATGAACCACGGCTTTGCCGTCGATGCCGACTCGCTGCCATCAGGCGTCGAGGAAACCCACGTCTCGCTGTTCGACGGCTCGAACTGCGGCATCACGCTGACCGGCCGGCCGGTGTTCTCGGTCCAGCATCACCCCGAAGCCTCGCCCGGCCCGCAGGATTCGCACTATCTGTTCCGCCGCTTCGTCAACCTGATCCGCGAAAAGCGCGGCGAGGAATTGCTGGCCGAGCGGGCCTGACTCGACGCGTCAGCGCTGCCCCCAACGCCCTGCCGGGCACGTCTTTCTGAGACGGGGCCTCATATCTGTGCTCCATCTTCGGCGACGCCGGTAGTGACACTTGTGCGCGCCACCGGCCTCGCAACTTTCGTGACGAAGACGATGAGCGCCAGCGCCAGGAAGCACGCGCCGACCAGATAGGGCGCGCCGCCGAAGGTCACGGGAGCGCTCGGCCCGGTGAACCAGGAAAAGATCGCCGTATAGAGCAGTGGCGTGACGATCGAGGTGATCGAGAAGATCGAGGTCATCGCACCCTGCAGTTCGCCCTGCGCCGAAGGCGGCACCTTGGCGGCGGCGAGGCTCCTCAGCGGTGGATCGGCCAGCGCTTCCAGACAGCCGAAGACGATCACCGCATAGATCATCCAGCCTTGCGACGCGAACGCGTAGCCGAAGGCGCTGAGTGCCGTAAAGGCAAGACCGATGACCGCCGTCCTCCACTCGCCAAGCCGGGGGATCACCCGCGGCAGCACCGTCGCCATGACGATCGCGCCGCACAGGCCGAAGGCGCCGAGCGAGAAGCCGATCTGCTGCTCACTCCAGCCATAACGGTAATTGGAAACGAACGACCAGACCGCCGGATACATCATGTGCCCGAGCGTCATCAGGAAGAAAACAAGCCCGATCCAGCCAATGCCCTTGTATTGGCGCATCTGGAGGAGCGTGCCGACCGGATTGGCGCGCTTCCACTCGAAGCGGCGGCGATGCTTGTCGTCGAGTGTTTCCGGCAACAGGAACAGCGCGATCAGGAAATTCACGAAGGCGAGCCCGGCAGCGAAATAGAACGGCACGCGCGGCCCGAACGCGCCGAGCAATCCGCCCAGGACCGGCCCGATGACGAAGCCAACGCCAAAGGCGATGCCGAGCAGGCCGAAATTCTTCGCCCGGTTCTCGTCGTTCGAAATGTCGGCGATGAAGGCGGATGTCGTCGAATAGCTGGCGCCCGAAATGCCGGCCAGCACACGGCCGATGAACAGCATCGGGTAGGACCAGGCCACGGCGCAGATCAAATTGT
This sequence comes from Mesorhizobium sp. M0830, assembly GCF_040319965.1. NCBI lineage: Bacteria > Pseudomonadati > Pseudomonadota > Alphaproteobacteria > Hyphomicrobiales > Phyllobacteriaceae > Mesorhizobium > Mesorhizobium sp. M0830. The sequence goes on from NZ_JAMYOR010000005.1 coordinate 29,097, forward strand.
CGACGGAAAAGGTCAGCACCGAGGCAAGCAGGATCGGCCGCCGCCCGAACCGGTCACTTAACCCGCCCATGATGGGTGCGAAGAAGAACTGCATGGCCGCATAGACGAAGAACAGCCAGCCGCCTTCGATCGCCGCTCCGCTGATGCTGACCCCGGTCAATTCCCTGAGATAGGCCGGCAGCACCGGCATGATCATGCCGAAACCGATGATGTCGAGCAGCAGTGTGGTGAAGACGAGCGCAAGGCCCCGTCTGGCGGTTTTGGGATCGATCATGGCGGGTCCCGGCTCCTGTGGTCGCCCTGGGGCGCAGGCGGACGCATCTTGCGAGTCCGATGTAAGGAACAATGCGGGAACGGATCGGATTCTTTCATCCTGACAGCCCCTGACGGCGCCTTGGCGTCAGGGCAGCGCCCGGAAGCGGCTATTCAAATTGGCCCGCTCAGCGTGTTGCAATCCGAAAGCTTGCCGCTCTTGTAGCCGCGCGCCAGCCAAGTCTGCCGCTGCTGCGAGGTGCCGTGGTTGAAGCTTTCCGGCACGACATAGCCTTGCATCTTCTTTTGCAGCGTGTCGTCGCCGATCTGCTTGGCGGCGTTCAGCGCGCTTTCGATGTCGCCCTGCTCCAATATGCCTTTCTGGTCGGTGTAATGCGCCCACACGCCGGCGAAGCAGTCGGCCTGAAGCTCGATGCGCACCGACATCTGGTTGGCCTCGACCTCGCCCATGCTCTGCCGCATCTGATTGAACTTGGACATGATACCGGTCAGGTTCTGCACGTGATGGCCGATCTCATGCGCGATCACATAGGCGCGGGCAAATTCGCCCGAGGCGCCGAATTGCTGATCGAGCTCCTGGAAGAAGGTCATGTCGAGATAGACCTTGTGGTCGCCGGGGCAATAGAACGGTCCGGCGGCCGCGGAGGCAAAGCCGCAGGCCGAGCGGACCTGGCCGCTGAACAGCACCAGCTTCGGATCCTCGTAGGTCAGGCCCTGCGATTTGAAGATGCCGGTCCAGGTGTCCTCGGTCTCGGCCAGCACCGTCGCCACGAACTGCTTCATCTCGTCACTGGCGGGCGCACCCGCGCCGCTGCCCTGGCCACCGCCGCTGTTGTCGGTGATCTGGCCACCGCCGCCATCGCCACCGCCCAGGATCGTCGATGGATCGAAGCCGAAATACCATCCGGCCAGCACCACCAGGATGACGAGGAAGATGCTGCCGCCGCCGCCGGCGCGACCGCCGATCGGAATGCGGAACTGGCCGGGGCTGCCGCTGCCGAGCCCGCCGCCACTGTCGCTGCGGTCGTCCTCGACATTGTCACTCTGACGACGGCCCTTCCAGAGCATGGCAACTCCTCGCGCTGCAAACTTCCCCCGTTGCCCGGTAAAGCCGGCTCAACCGAACAACAATTATCCCAACGGTTGCGGCAAGTCACAGCATTTTTCGACGGCCTCAAGGCCAGATAGAACGCCTGCGGCTACACCATCGGGCCCACAAGACGCTCTCTCGCTGGGTCGCTTTCGCAGGTTTCCCTGAAGCCGTGCGCGATATAGAATTCTCCGGTTCTCTATGGAAGCGAGGGGCGCTTGCGGACGATCGGCCAATTCCTGCTGTCCCTGACGGCACTGACCTGTTTTGGCATCGGGTCCGCCCGCGCCGTCACGCTCGATTCCAGCGTCGCCGTCACCGATCCCGCCACCCTGCAGGCGCTCGAACGCGGCGGCCTGTCGATCAGCCGCCTGCTCGGACCCGCACTCGGCCTCACCCGCGAGGTCGACAATCGCGGCCTTTTTTCGGTGCCGGCACTGGCCACGGTGCGCGACACCGTCAAGCTTGAGATCGCCAACGAACCGAAGACCAGCCCGGACCCTTATGTTGCTGATATGGCGAAGTCGAAGGACACCAGCCAGAAATTCAATCCAAAATACATCGACGACGACGGCTCGACGCTCGACCTGACCGGCGTCGTCAACCGCATGGATCGCGGCTATCTCGGCCACACCGAATGCGGCGAGATCCGGCTGATCTACCGCTTCCACTATTCGGTCGCGGAAAAGCCGGCCAAGGGAAAGGCTGGCCAGCGCATTTCCTCGCGCCTGCCGCTGACCATGAGCCTGGTGTTCAGCGCCAAACCCAGGCGGGCGCAAGCCCGCGCCTCGAAGGACTTGCCAAGCGCCACCGATGTGTCCTGCGCCGATGTCGCCCAGCGCTGGCTGGCTGCCGGGAAACAGGACCTGCCGCCCGGTCAGCTTGCCGCCTGGCTGCGCTCCGACGCGGGACCGCTGTCGGGTGCCATGCTGAATTCCTCGCAGATCATGCGGCTGGAACTCAACATGCAGGTGCTTCGGCTGTCGGCCTCGACGCGGCGCGATTTCGGCGGCCATGCCGAATATCTGCTGAAGATCTTCAAATGGGATCCGGCCAGCTCGACATTTTACGAATCGAAGATGGAGAACCAGATCGATCGGACCACGGTGCTGGCCGACAAGCCATCCTTCGCCAAATGGCTGCTCACCGACCGCAACATCTACGACCTCGATCATGGCCGGCTGGTCATCGACGAAAAATTCCTGGCCAAGAGCGCCGTTTCCGTCGCACCCGGTGGCCTCAGCCGGTCGCAGAACAACATCGCCTACGGGCTGGTCGACGACGCCGACGTCGACAAGGCGTTGAAGGACTATGTCGCCAAGGGCAACACGCTCGCCTCCATCAGGTCTGTGGCCGGTTTCGAATTGCGCCTCAACGAGATGAGCTGCACCGGCTGCCACCAGACGCATGGCATTGCCGGGTTCCACTACACCGGCGCCGATCCGGCCAGCGAGCCGCGCCGCAACGCCGTCTTCGTGCCGGGCTCGGCCGTCTTCTTCGCCGATCTGCCGCGCCGCCGCGCTATCGTCGAGCAGTTCGCCGCCGGCGGTCACCCGGACTTTACGCGCGGCTTCGCCGCCCGTCCGGACCAAAGATATGCGGAGGCGCTGAAGGGCACCGACCTCTACAATGGGTGGGGCTCGATCTGCTATCGCGGCGAGGACCTAAGCTTCAAGGACTGGACCTGCGGCGCGGGCCTGCGCTGCGCCGGCGTCCATGAAAGCTCCATCCATCCAGGCTTCGGCACCTGCGTCAGCGAGGCAGGCACCGCGGTCGGTGATCCCGTCGAGTTCGGCGAGATCAAGATGTCGACCTGGGGCAACGACCAGTATTGCCGCCTGTCGCCAGCCACCGCCAAGACCTGTGCCATCGATCCGGCTCGTGACAAGAAGCCAGCGGTCAAGCTCGCCGGCTACGGTGCGGCGCGCCAGCGCTACGACAATCCCGAACAGAAGACCGGTGGCTTTCCCGGCGGCATGCTGCGCAAGGCGAGCTGCGACAAGCTGCCCGACGAGGCGACCTGTGGCCGGCTCGCCAAGACCGGTTTCAACGACTGCGTCGCCTCGGGCAAGGACCACAAATTCTGCACCAGCGAATTCACCAAGACCGCCGGCCTGCGCGCCTGCGACAAGGCGCATCCCTGCCGCGAGGATTATATCTGCACATCAGGCTATGACGATCTGGCACAAGCGAAAGCCGGCAAGGGCACCTGCATTCCGCCCTATTTCATCTTCCAGTTCCGCGTCGACGGCCACCCGCGCAGTTGGGTGCAGGATGTCAGGGAGTGAGAGAAGATCCGGTTCGGTGCCGGCGGCTGGGAAATCCGGCGGCGGGTGCGGTTCAGCGCGCCGCTGTCATCGCCTTGCGAAACGCTTCCAGCGTCTCGGCGCTGACATGGTGCTCGATGCCTTCTGCGTCGATGCGCGCGGTTTCCGCACTGACACCGAGCGAGCGCAAAAAAGCTTCCACCGTTTGGTGGCGGATGCGGCTTTCCTCCGCGACCTTGCGGCCGGCATCGGTCAGGAACACGCCGCGATAGGGCTTTCTCGACACCAGCCCGTCGGCGCACAACCTGGTCAGCATCTTGGCCACCGTCGGCTGGGCAACGCCAAGCCGTGCGGCGATATCGACCTGGCGCGCCTCGTTGCCGTCCTCGATCAGGTCTGCGATCAGCTCGACATAATCCTCGACCAGCGCACTGCGGCGCGCTTCGCGCGTCTGCCGGAAGCCTTCCGAATGAACGTCGGCGTCAGGCAGCGGCTTTTCGCGCGGGACCGATCTGTTCTTCAGCGCCAATACGCGCTCCTCCCGAGGCTTTTGCTGTCCATGCATCCATAGCACGGGCTCTGATTCTTCAGGCCGTTTATTTGCATTCCGCCACCGGTGCAACCAGCGTCTCCAATTGCCCCTCTTCGTGCGCTAAGGGCTACCGCTCAAAAAGCACGAACAATGAAATATAGCATATTGCATAATGTTGAGCCATGGCATAGCTTTAGGGCAACATCGCCCAGTTTCGCGGAAAGCCCTCGTTCATGTCCGACGTCGAAGCCACAGTTTCCCGCTCCTCATGGCGCTTCGCCAGGCCAGAGGAGGACGAACAGCCCAGCCTGCGCGAAGTCAATTCTTCCATCGCCGTGCCAGGTTCGGGCGTCTGGTTCCGGCGCCTGGCCGCCTTCATGGGCCCGGGCTACATGGTCTCGGTCGGCTACATGGATCCGGGCAACTGGGCGACCGACCTCGCCGGCGGCGCCCAGTTCGGCTACACGCTGCTGTTCGTCATCATGCTGTCCAACCTTATGGCGATCCTGCTCCAGGCGCTGGCAGCACGGCTCGGCATTGCCACCGGCCGTGACCTCGCCCAGGCCTGCCGCGCCTATTATCCCCGTCCGGTCAATTTCGTGCTGTGGATCGCCTGCGAACTGGCCATCATCGCTTGTGACCTGGCCGAGGTCATCGGCACCGCGATCGCGCTGCAGCTTCTGTTCGGCATTCCGCTGATCGGCGGCGCCATGCTGACGGCGCTCGATGCCTTCCTCGTGCTTCTCTTGATGAACAAGGGCTTCCGCTATCTCGAAGCCTTCGTCATCGCGCTGCTGATCATCATCTTCGGCTGCTTTGCCATCCAGATCTTCGCCGCCGCCCCGCCGGCCGGCTCGATCCTGCATGCGATGTTCGTGCCGTCGTCGGCAATCGTCACCAATCCGGCGATGCTTTACATCGCCATCGGCATCATCGGCGCCACCGTCATGCCGCACAACCTCTATCTGCACTCCTCGATCGTGCAGACCCGCGCCTATGAACGCACCGACAAGGGCAAGCGCGACGCCATCAAATGGGCAACGACGGACTCGACCATCGCCCTGATGCTGGCCTTGTTCGTCAACGCCTCGATCCTGATCGTGTCTGCGGTCGCTTTCCATAACACTGGTCACCATGACGTCGCCGAGATCAGCCAAGCCTTCGAGCTGTTGTCGCCGCTGCTCGGCCTCGGCATAGCCTCGATCCTGTTTGCGGTGGCGCTGTTGGCTTCCGGCCTCAACTCGACGGTGACGGCGACGCTGGCTGGCCAGATCGTCATGGAAGGCTTCCTGCGCCTGCGCATTCCCAACTGGGCGCGCCGTCTTTTGACGCGCGGCCTCGCCATCGTCCCGGTGGTGGTCGTCACTGCGCTCTATGGCGAAAAGGGCACCGGCCAGCTGCTGGTGTTCAGCCAGGTGATCCTGTCGATGCAGCTGCCCTTCGCGGTCATTCCGCTGGTGCAGTTCGTCTCCGACAAGAAGAAGATGGGCAACCTCGCCATCCCGCGCGGCGTCGCTGCTCTTGCCTGGGTGGTAGCCGCGATCATCCTGGTGCTCAATTTCAAGCTGCTCTACGAGACAATGTTCGGGGTCGGCTGAACTCAGCCCCGCCGGGAAATCGAACTGCCCCTCCGCGCAGAGGGGAGCTTCCACGACAATTCGACGATCCGCGCTATGTTCTCCGGCATCATGCCCCGGATCGAAGACATCAGGAAGTTCTACGCGCGGCTGATGGCCGCCAATGCCGGATCGCCCGACCCGCGCCTGGAGGCGGTTTTCGCCGAGGTGCCGCGCGAGGCGTTCCTCGGTCCCGGGCCGTGGACGATCATCGCCGGCAACGGCAAGATCACCACGCCGAGCGCCGATCCGGCGCACATCTACCAGAATGTGTTGGTAGCGCTCGATGCCGACAAGGGCATCAACAATGGCGAGCCGTTCCTGCACGCCATGTGGATCGGGAAGCTTGCGCCGAAACCTGGCGAAGCCGTTACTCATATCGGCGCCGGCACCGGCTACTACACCGCTGTGCTGGCCAGGCTGGTTTCACCAGGCGGCACCGTCACCGCTTTCGAACTCGATGAAAATCTAGCCAACCTCGCGCGACGAAATCTTGAAGCCTATGGCAATGTAACCGTCGTCCATTGCAATGCGGTGACGATGCCCTTGCCGCCATCCGACATCGTCTATGTCAATGCCGGCGTGGCCGCGCCGCCGGCCGGATGGCTGAAGGTGCTGCGACCAGGCGGCCGCATGATCTTTCCCTGGCGCCCGGCCGAGCGTGTGCCTCTCGCGGTGATGGTGACCCGCACCGAAAAGGGCTTCGCTTGCGATCCGTTCATGCGGTCGTGGTTCATTCCCTGTGTCGGCGCCTCGGTTGCGGGCCCCGCGGTTAGAATCCCGACACGCGAGCAGGCCGCGCGCAGCCGCTCGATCTGGCTGATGGAGGACAAGGCGCCGGACCGCACGGCCACCGCAGTCTTCGGCGATGTCTGGTTCTCATCGAAAGATCTCGATGCCGAACCGCGCACCAGGCCTCGCAAATGACGGTGGTTCGCAAAAATTTCATATGTCCTGTCGGACCGGCGAGCGGCCGCCCGTCCTTGGGTTGAAGTCCGGCCACGACGGCATGGAGCGAAGAAAAGGGAGCATTGAAATGAGAAAGATCATCGCTGCGACATTCGTCAGCCTCGACGGCGTCATGCAGGCACCTGGCGGTCCGGAAGAGGATCCTGTCGGGGGCTTCAAGTTCGGCGGCTGGACGTTTCATTACTTTGACGAGGTGGCGGGCGCGGCAATAGATGAACTCTTCTCCAAACCCTTCGCCCTGCTGCTCGGCCGCAGAACCTACGACATCTTCGCCGCGTACTGGCCGTATCAAAAAGATTCGATCGCGGATGCTTTCAACCCCGCGACCAAATATGTGGCGACGCATCGGCCTGACACCCTCACCTGGCAGAACACGCAATCGCTTGGGCCGGATATCGTCGCGACATTGCGCCGCCTCAAGCAGGAGGATGGACCTGACCTGCTCATCCAGGGATCGGGCAATCTGATCCAGACCTTGCTCGCCAACGGGCTGATCGACGAGATCCGGCTGATGACCTTTCCGCTGTTGCTGGGCAAGGGCAAGCGGCTGTTCGGCGATGACGCGATGCCGGCCGCCTTCAAGCTTGCCAAGTCGCAGGTCTCCAGCACCGGCGTCATCATGGCGACCTACGAGCGCGCGGGCGAAATCAAGGTCGGCTCCTTTGTCACGAGAGAGCCATCAGAAGCCGAACTCGAGCGGCGCAAGAACTGGAAGTAGAATTCAGGCCTCAAGCCGCCTGCGGCCGCCGCGCCAGCCCATCGCGGATGTGGCGCGCGAATTCCTGCGCTGCCGGGCCGACTCCGAGTCTCGGCAAATGCAGGTTGATGGCAAAATTCGGCAATGGCGGCAGGCCTGAGTCAAACGACAATATGTCGAGATCGGCCGGCACCGTGGAGGCAAGCCAGGTAGTGACCGCAAGGTCGGAACGCACTGTCGCCGTCGTCGCGTCGATGTTGCCGTTTTCGAACACGGTGCGCCACTCCAGCCCATCCTCTCTGAGCGCCGCCAGCACCGCCGGACGGAAGGCGCAGGTATCGGCGACGATCGAGACCGGCAGCGGCCGCTTGGCACGGGCAACGCCGCCCTTGGCGCCGACCCAGACCAGCCGGTCGATGGCAAGGCATTCGCCCGCCGACGAACCGACGCGTTCCTCGATCACCGCGAGGTCGATGGTCCCGGCCGCAAGGGCAGCGGCCAACTCGGGCGACGAAGCGCAGACCAGCGATATTTCGACCTGCGGATAGGTCTCGGCATATGTCTTCAGCACCGGTGCAAGCAAGGTGCCGACAAGGTCGTAAGGCACGCCGAGCCGCACCTGGCCAGCAACCGGAGTGCCCGCCATTTCGGCCCAGATTTCGTCATTCAAGGCCAGCAGCCGCTTGCCCTTGCCGAACAGCTGTTCGCCGGCGCGCGTCAGCCGCAAGCCGCGCCTGTCGCGCTCGAACAGGCTTGAGCCGAGCGCCTCCTCCAACCGCTTGACCTGCTGGCTGACAGCACCTTGCGTCAGGTGCAGCGCGTTGGCAGCCGCCGTCATGCTGGCCTTGTCGGCGACGGTGATGAAGGTGCGGATCAGCGCCATGTCGAGATTTCGGATCATGGCATGCATTATGGCTGCTAATGCTAACCATGGCAAACATTGCATTTACTGACGCTAACTCTCCGCTACGATCGCTGCTCTCACAGAGGAAGCCACATGCTCGAGCCCGTCATCCCGCTCATCCTGTTTGCGATCGTTGCCACCACAACGCCCGGCATCGCCACGACCTTGTCGACGGCGTCCGGCGCGCAGTTCGGCTTTCGCCGTTCCGTGCCTTTGCTGGTCGGCAGCGCCGCCGGCCTCGCCACCGTGACCGGCGCGACCGCCGCCGGGCTCGCCGGGCTGCTGCTTGCCGTGCCCTCGCTGCAACTGGCGATGAAGGTCATCGGCTCGCTTTATCTCGTCTGGCTGGCGATCAAGATCGGCCGCAGCGGACCGCCCAATCTGGATGTGACCATGGCCAGACCGAACAGCTTTCTTGGCGGCGCCGGCATTCAATGGATGAACCCGAAAGGCTGGGCGATGGGATTGGGTGCCGCAGCCTCGTTCGCAGCGCTGGCCAGCGGGCCGATGCAGCTCGCGCTGCTGCTCGGCGTCACCTTCGGCCTCGCCGCCGCCGCCTCGCTGTCGCTGTGGTGCGTGGCCGGCATGCTGCTTGCCCGGCTGCTCAAGACCGAGCGGCAATGGCGCGCGCTCAACATCGTGCTGGCGCTGGTGCTTGCCGCATCGATCATCCCGATGTGGCGGACGGCATAAAGCGCCCAAGCCAAAATCCGCGCCAGTACCCCCACCCGGACCTACGGTCCGACCTCCCCACAAGGGGGAGGTAGGGAGCGCAGCTTTTTCGCATCCCCACAAGACCATTGTCGCACGGGCGGACGAGGCGCTTCCTCACCCTCCCCCTTGTGGGCCCTTGTGGGGAGGGTCGCTGCGGAGCAGCGGGGTGGGGGACCTGGTTCGCAAGCGAACCAGCCTTGCCAGCTCAAGCCGCGTAGCGCGCGGCCGGCTTGTTGGCGTGCAGGCTGCCGAAGAAGACTTGCCGGGCGCCGAGGAAAGTGTCCAGCTTGGCCGGATCGGCAAGTCCCGGCACGGTGACGGCTTCGCCCCTGGCCAGGCCGACAAGTGCTGCATCGACCAGATTGTCGGCGCTCATGACGATCTCTTGCGGGACGCTGTCGATATCGCTGCCGGCAATCTCCCAGAAATCGGTCCGGGTCGCGCCCGGCAACACGACCTGCACCTTCACCTGGGTGTCAGCGACCTCACGCTGCAGGGCCTCGGTGAAGTTGACGACATACGCCTTGGTGCCACTGTAGATGCCGCCGAACGAGGTGTCATAGGCCAGCACCGATGCGATGTTGACGATGGCGCCGCGATTGCGTGCGATCAGGCCGGGCAACACGGCACGGGTCAGCCGCGTCAGGGCGACGACATTGACCTTGATCATGCGCTCGGCGACATCGGCGTCCGCCGTCGCCACCACTTGCGCACCGCCGAGGCCGGCATTGTTGACCAGCAGCGTCACGCTGTCATCGGCTGATATCGCCTGCTCGACGCGGCGCAGGTCATTGTCGTTGGCCAGATCCGCGCTGATCACGCTGACCTTGCGGTCATAGGCATTTCGTAGCTTCTCCGCCAGGTCCTCGAGCCGGTCTGCGCGCCGCGCCACCAGCACCAAGTCATAGCCCTGCCCCGCCAGCCGGTCCGCATAGACCGCGCCGATGCCCGCCGAAGCACCGGTGACGACCGCCGTGCCCTTGTTGCTCTGTCCACTCACTGTCTTGCTCCTTCTTCGAACTGCTTTGCTTCGTTTCGACCTCGCCGCCGGCCCCGAGAGATCACCCTCGCCTTGCAGGCAAAGCCATTTGATTCATTTAGTGGCATATGCCACCATCACGCAAATAGGCATATGCCACTATCTTGTCAATGATCGGAATGGGGATTATTTGAGACGTGGCGGCCGGGCATTATTCGCCGGCGCCAAGGACACAGTATGTCGAAGGATACCCTGCCCGGCCTGACGCTCTGCAACAACGCCGCGCTGCGCCGTGCGGCGCGCAAGCTCGGCCAGTTCTATGATGATGTGATGGCGCCTTCGGGCCTGAAGGCCACGCAGCAGGGCCTGCTCTACCAGATTCATATCGGCGATGAGCCGGCGATGGGCGCTATTGCGGCCTCGCTGATCATGGACTTGTCGGCACTCGGCCATACGCTGAAGCCGCTGATCCGCGACGGTTATGTCGAGACCTTCGCCGACCCGGCGGACCGCCGCATCAAGCGCGTACGGTTGACGCCAAAAGGCCTAGTCAAGCTGGATGAGGCGATGAAGCTGTGGCAAATTGCCCAGCAGCGTTTCGAGGACGTGGCCGGCAAGGACAAGGCGGAAAGGCTGCGCGCGGCGCTGGATGAGATCGCCGCGCTCGATTTCGACCTACCGCCGGCCAGCTGAGCCGGCCGTACTACTCAGCCGGCATTGCGACCGTCCTGGCCGCCCAGCTGCCGGCCAGCAGGATGCCGAGCCCGACGATCGGGAAGGCTGCGGCGACAAGGCCGAGATCGGCCGGCGCGCCGTAGCGCAGCACGACGCCGCCGACCACGGCACCCAACGCGACGCCCAGGTAGAGCGCCGAGGCGTTAAGCGACAGCACGATCGGGGCGGCATCGGGCGCCAGCTTGATGATGCGGCTCGCCTGCGCCGGCGGGAACGCCCAGCCGACAATGCCCCACGGCACCATCATCGCCATCAGCGCCGGCCCGGCAATATGGTGCGGCAGGAAGGTCGGGATGACCGACAGCAGGACCAGCATGCCGGCACTCAGCGCCAACGACCAGCCGACGGTGCGGGTCGCGCCGAACCGGTCGGCTGCCTGGCCGCCGCCAATGTTGCCGATGACGGCCCCGACGCCGAAGGCGAGCAGCATGCCGGGCAGTGCGATCTGGCTGAGCCCGCCGCCCTCGATGGCGAGCGGCGCGACAAAGGCAAAGACCGTGAAGGCGCCGATCAGCGCCAGCACTGTCGTCAACAGGATCGGCATCACGCCGGGACGCAGCGCGGCAGCCAGCCTGCGCTTCAAGGGCAGCCTAGTGCCAACGACACCCTGCGGCAGCCGATACCACAGAATCGCGCCCGCAAGCTCGCCAAGGCCGGCGATGGCAAAGAAGGTGCCGCGCCAGCCGGCAATGGTGGCAACGAGCGCGCCGAGCGGCGCGCCGACGGCGACGGCCACCGTGGTGCCGCCGACGACGACGGCGATGGCACGGGCCCGGTGATGGTCATCGACCAGCGCCACCGCCGTGCCCTGCGCGGTTGCTGCGAACAGGCCCGACGACAGGGCCATGACGATGCGCGCGATCAACAGCAGTTCGAAGGAGGAACTCAAGGCGGCGGCGATATTGCCGAGCACGAAGAACACCAGTGTCCACAGGATCACGCGGCGCCGGTCCCATTCGCCGGTCAGCGTCGCCAGGATCGGCGTGCCGACCGCATAGGCGAGCGCGAAGGCGGTGATCAGCGTGCCGGCGAGCGGGATGGAGATGCCGGCGTCCGCCGCGATGTCGGGCAGAAGGCTGGAGATGACGAAGCCTTCGGTCGAGATGGTGAACGATCCGAGTGCAAGCCAGAAGAGGCGCTTGTCCATGGGGCGATGTCCTTAGTTCAACAGTTATTGAACAATTGGACAGGAAAGGGCATGATGTCAATGAAGCGAAGGAAAATTAGCTGACCCCTCCTGACAGCCCTGTGTCAGCATGGATTACGCACAACAGTGTGGACAGCTACGGCGGGATGGATGCGTTGAAATCGGCCGAAACTGCGCTTAGTTTCCAGCCATGACCTTGCCACACCCCAATACGGACCAGATCAGCCTGCCCATCGTGCTCGGCGTGCTCGGCGACCCGACCCGGCTCGCCATTGTGCGCTATCTCGCCAGCAAGGAAGGCGTGCCGCTGAACTGCAGCCGGTTCCTCGATCTCGGTTCGAAGACCAATCTGAGCTACCACCTGGCCAAACTGCGCGAGGCCGGCGTCACCCGCGCCGAAGTGGTCGGCACCAATCGCATGATCACGCTGCGCCGCGCCGATCTCGACGCCCGCTTCCCCGGCCTGCTCGACAGCGTCATCACTGCGGCCGGCGACGATCCGGCGCTGCCGGTGGTTGGTGGCCACGACATCGACGTACCGGCGTAAGCCTGCAAAGCTTGATTGCTCTGCAGGGCCTGCCTTCCCGCTCGTCAACCCACGGAGCCGTCCAAAATGCGCATTGCCGTCCTCGCCGATATCCATGGCAATGTGCTGGCGTTGGACGCCGTGCTTGAGGATCTGCGCCAGCGCGGCGGCGCGGACCTGACCGTCAATCTCGGCGACAGCGTTTCTGGCCCGCTATGGCCGCGCGAGACGTTTGCGCGGCTGGAGGCGCTCAACCTGCCGACGGTGCGCGGCAACCACGATCGCCGCGTCGCCGCCGACCCGGCCGATGAGACCATGTGGGCCTCCGATGTCTATGCGCAGCAGCGGCTGACACAGGCGCAGCGCGAAGTCCTCTTCAAACAGCCGCTGACGCTGGAGATCGCGCCCGGCGTGATCGCCTTCCACGCCCGCCCGGACCACGACGAGAAATATCTCGCCGATACGATCGTCAATGGCCAGCTGGTGCGCGCTCCGCTGGCGGCGATCCGGCGCCGGCTGAAGCCGCTCGATCCCGGCTGCCGCATCGCACTGTGCGGCCACAGCCACCGGGCGGAGCTGATCCGCATCCCCGATGGTCCGGTCATCTTCAATCCCGGAAGCATCGGCTGCCCCGCCTATGATGATGCGACACCGCCTGCGCATGTCTCCGAGCAAGGCTCGCCGCACGCCCGCTACGGCATCGTGACCTTGGGTGACGCGGGCCAGCCCGACCGTTTCGAAAACATCGCGGTCAGCTACGACCATGAGGCAGCGGCGTGCCAAGCCGAACAGGCCGACCGGCCGGAATGGGCCCACGCGCTCAGGACGGGGTTCATGCCAGACTGAGCGAAGCTCATGTCTGGCTGAACGCACTTGCGTTCATGCCGCCAGGCTGAACTGGTCGGGCTGGACCTCTGCCAGCACGGCCAGAACGCGATCGAATTTTCGGGCTTACATGGCGGCGCCTCGTCCCTTATAAAACCGGCCGGGTACGCGGCGGGCTCGACCGGTCGCGGTATGATATCAGCGCACGGCCAAACGATGAGGCGCACAGTTACGCTCCGAACATCCCTGAATGCGCTGATTGTCGCTCCGCTGCTGATGGCGGCATGGCCCGTCCTTGCCCCCACCATGGCCGAAGAAGCGCCGGATCTCGTCATGTCCATCGTCACGGGCCTGGCGCCGGACGATCTGCTCAATCTCCGCACCAAGCCATCGCCGGTCGGCAAGACCGAGACACGCCTGGCCAGTGGCGCACGTGTGAAAAATCTCGGTTGCAACGACATTGACGGCCATCAGTGGTGCAAGGTTGAAACCGACGATTCCAAGGCCAGCGGCTGGGCGCCGGCGCGCTACCTCGTCCCCCTCAATCCGGCCCCCTATGTCGAAGGCGAGACAAAACCGGCGGATGCGCCGGTGGTTGCCTCCACTGGCGACGAGGCGGGCAAGCCGGAGGCCGGAGCCGCCGCTGAGGCTGCGGCCCAGCCGCCGCCCGACCTGGCGGCGCGGCTTGGCGGCACCGGTCCGGCAACCGAAAGCATGCCGAAAACCGCCACCGAAATCGGCCGCGCCGCGATGCAGGATGCCTATGGCCTGGCACTGGCGGCGGCCGAAACCTCGCCGGCAGGAGATGTCCAGGACGCCGCGGCGTCGCAGCTGCCCGCTTCTGCCGCCAACGAGATCCCCTGCGCCCGCTATGTCGGCCAGCCGATGCAGCGCTGCACGGTCAGCGCCGTGCGCACCGCCGACAAGGCCGACATCACGGTCACCTGGCCCGATGGCGGCACGCGTACCATCTCCTTCGTCGCCGGCAAGCCGGCCAGCTCCGACGCGCCCGGCGACTTCCGCTTCACCCGAGAAGGCAGCCTCAACATGATCCGCGTCGGGGTGTCGGAACGCTTCGAGATCACGGATCAGTTGGCGCTGGGGGATTAGGCGTCAGGCAGTAGGCAGTAGGGAATAGGCATTACATTAGGCGCTTGAACCTCCCGTACTGCCTACTGCCCAATCCCTACTCCCTGCTCTCTCGCATTTTCGGGGTTACATCAGTCAAAACTCTTCCCTATAAGGCCCTCCTAGCCTGATACCAGAATCGCGAGCACAACCGGCCGGGTCTTCCCGTCCCGGTTTTTTGTGCAAGCCGCCCGCCGAACGGACCTGTGACATGCCAAGACGCACCGACATCAAGTCGATCCTGATCATCGGGGCCGGCCCCATCGTCATAGGCCAGGCCTGCGAGTTCGACTATTCCGGCACCCAGGCCTGCAAGGCTCTGAAGGAAGAAGGCTTCCGCGTCATCCTGGTCAATTCCAACCCGGCCACCATCATGACCGACCCGGAACTGGCCGACGCCACCTATATCGAGCCGATCACGCCTGAAGTGGTCGCCAAGATCATCGCCAAGGAGCGGCCCGACGCGCTGCTGCCGACCATGGGCGGCCAGACCGCGCTCAACACCGCTTTGTCGCTGCGCCGCATGGGCGTGCTCGAGCGCTACAATGTCGAGATGATCGGCGCCGACGCCACGGCCATCGACAAGGCCGAGGACCGCGCGCTGTTTCGCGAGGCGATGAAGAAGATCGGCTTGGAGACGCCGAAGTCGATGCTGGCCAACGCCACCGACGTCAAGAACACCGACCGCAAGACGCACGAGGCCGAGCGCGCCGCGCTGAAAGCCGAGAAGCCGGCCGATCTCGACGCCGCGCTCGATGCGCTGGAAACCCGCTGGAACCTCGGCGAAGGCGACCGCAAGCAGCGCTACATCAGTCATGGCATGGCGATTGCAGCCCAGGCGCTCGACCATGTCGGCCTGCCCGCAATCATCCGCCCATCCTTCACCATGGGCGGCACCGGCGGCGGCATCGCCTACAACCGCGCCGAATTCTACGAGATCGTCCAGTCCGGCCTCGACGCCTCGCCGACCACCGAAGTGCTGATCGAGGAAAGCGTGCTCGGCTGGAAGGAGTATGAGATGGAGGTTGTCCGCGACAAGGCGGACAATTGCATCATCGTCTGCTCGATCGAGAACATCGACCCGATGGGCGTGCACACCGGCGATTCGATCACCGTCGCCCCTGCCCTGACCTTGACCGACAAAGAGTACCAGATGATGCGCAACGCCTCGATCGCGGTGCTGCGCGAGATCGGCGTCGAGACCGGCGGCTCCAACGTGCAGTTCGCCGTCAATCCTGCGGACGGAAGGCTCGTCGTCATCGAGATGAACCCGCGCGTCTCGCGCAGCTCCGCCTTGGCTTCGAAGGCGACCGGTTTCCCTATCGCCAAGATCGCGGCCAAGCTCGCCGTCGGCTACACGCTGGACGAGCTGGAGAACGACATCACCGGCGGCGCGACGCCAGCCTCGTTCGAACCCAGCATCGACTATGTCGTGACGAAAATCCCGCGCTTTGCGTTTGAGAAGTTCCCCGGCGCCGAGCCGGTGCTGACCACCGCGATGAAGTCGGTCGGCGAAGTGATGGCCATCGGCCGCACCTTCCAGGAATCGCTGCAGAAGGCGCTACGCGGCCTCGAAACCGGCCTCACCGGCCTCGACGAGATCGAGATCCCCGGCCTCGGTTACGGTGCCGCGACCGCCAACCATGCCGACGACCGCAATGCCATCCGCGCAGCACTCGGCACGCCGACGCCCGACCGGCTGCGCATGGTGGCGCAGGCGATCCGCATGGGCACCTCGCTGGAAGACGTGCACGCCATGTGCAAGATCGACCCGTGGTTCCTCGAGCAGATCGCCGGCATCCTGGCCATGGAGGCCCGCATCCGCGAGCACGGCATCCCCGAGGATGCCGTCAACCTGCGTATGCTGAAAGCGATGGGTTTTTCGGACGCCCGCCTCGCCTCGCTGACCAGAATCGACATCGAGGTGATCGAGAAGGCGCGTGAAAAGCTCGACGTCCATCCGGTCTACAAGCGCATCGACACCTGCGCGGCCGAGTTCGCCTCGCCTACCGCCTACATGTATTCGACCTATGAAGTGCCGTTTGCCGGCGCGCTGGCCAACGAGGCGCAGGTCTCGTCGCGCAAGAAAGTCGTCATCCTTGGCGGCGGACCCAACCGCATCGGCCAGGGCATCGAGTTCGACTATTGCTGCTGCCATGCCGCCTTCGCGCTGCGCGACGCCGGCTATGAGGCGATCATGATCAACTGCAACCCCGAGACCGTATCGACCGACTACGACACTTCGGACCGGCTCTATTTCGAGCCGCTGACGGTGGAGGACGTGCTGGAGATCCTGCGCGCCGAACAGGCGTCGGGCGAACTGGTCGGCGTCATCGTCCAGTTCGGCGGCCAGACGCCGCTGAAGCTGGCGGATGCGCTGGAGAAGGCAGGCATCCCGATCCTTGGCACCTCGCCCGACATGATCGATCTGGCCGAAGACCGCGACCGCTTCCAGAAGCTGCTGCACAAGCTCGGCCTCAGCCAGCCGAAGAACGGCATCGCCTATTCGGTCGAGCAGGCCCGCCTCGTCGCCGGCGAACTCGGCTTCCCGCTGGTGGTGCGCCCCTCCTATGTGCTCGGCGGCCGCGCCATGCAGATCATCCACAGCGAGGGCATGCTGCAAACCTATTTGCTCGACACCGTGCCCGGCCTAGTGCCGGAGGACATCAAGCAGAAATACCCCAACGACAAGACCGGCCAGATCAACACGCTGCTGGGCAAGAACCCGCTGCTGTTCGATACCTATCTCAGTGGCGCCATAGAGGTCGATGTCGACTGCCTCTGCGACGGCAAGGACACCTTCGTCTCCGGCATATTGGAGCACATCGAGGAGGCAGGCATCCATTCGGGCGACAGTGCCTGCTCGCTGCCGGTACACTCGCTGCCTTCGGAACTGGTCGACGAGCTGGAGCGCCAGACGGCAGCCCTTGCCCGCGCGCTCAATGTCGGCGGCCTGATGAACGTGCAGTACGCGATCAAGGACGGCACGGTCTATGTGCTGGAGGTCAACCCGCGCGCCTCGCGCACCGTGCCCTTCGTCGCCAAGACCATCGGCCGGCCGATTGCCAAGATCGCCGCCCGCATCATGGCCGGCGAGAGCCTGGAAAACGCCTTCGCCCATTACGGCGCCATGCCCGACCCCAGGAACCCCGGCCACATCGCGGTCAAGGAAGCCGTCTTCCCCTTCGCCCGCTTCCCCGGCGTCGACATATTGCTCGGCCCGGAAATGCGCTCGACCGGCGAAGTCATGGGCCTCGACCGCGACTTTGCGCTCGCCTTCGCCAAGAGCCAGCTCGGCGCCGGTGTCGACCTGCCACGCTCCGGCACGCTGTTCGTCTCAGTGCGCGACGAGGACAAGAAAGGCATCTTGCCGGCGGTGAAGCGCCTCGCCGGCCTCGGCTTCAAGGTCATGGCCACCTCCGGCACCGCCCGCTTCCTCGCCGAAAACGGCGTCGTCGCCGAGAAAATAAACAAAGTGCTGGAAGGCCGTCCCCACATCGAAGACGCCATCCGCAACCGCCAGGTGCAGATCGTCTTCAACACGACTGACGGCCAGAAGGCGGTGTCGGACTCCAAGTCGCTGCGGCGGGCCACGCTGATGCAGAAGGTGCCGTATTATACCACGCTGTCAGGTGCGGCAGCGGTGGCGGAGGCGATTGCGGCGTTGAAGGCGGGGAGCCTCGAGGTGAGGCCGCTGCAGGAGTATTTTGCTTGAGGGCAGGACTGCTATTTTATTTCATTGAATCCAGCTGATTCCGAACGATTTGAATCGCATCTTTTATCCAACCCATACCTTCAAATTTGTCTGCTAGCGGAGTTAAACTGACTGCAGTGGACAGAGCTAGGCCAAGCAACGCAGCCGTTGCAATCTTAGCAGCCGCAGTTGACAATGAGTCAGCAGTTTTCCTTTCAGTTTGTTCAGCGATTTCTGCACCAAAGCGGAATACGCTAATAACTAAATTTTCTAGAGTTCTGGCGATTGCCAGACCAGTCTTCGCGGAAACATCTCTCGGGTTTCTGGTTAAACCCTGCAAGTACCTAAGGGTTTTGGGCACGTCTTGATCGGCTATCAGCGGCCTGCTCTCGGTGGCCTTAATTACTTCGGAAAGGGTTCCCACCAAGGCACTGACGTCAGATTTCTCAAATTGCGCAGCCGCAGCATTTTCTGAAAATTTGACCCAGTCAGGGAACTGGCCGACAAACATGCTAACACCGACAGTATGTGCTTGAAGCAGTGCGGAAACTGCACTGGGTAATTCGGCCTCATACGATTTTGCTAAAAGACCACAACCGATATTTGTGAGTCCAAGTTGGATTATATTCTGCGGCGAAACCAACTGAGCCTGAAGCTCTTCGAACTGATCTAGAAGCCGCCTATCGCAATTAGAATTGCGCAACTCTTCAATAAGTCGATCACCGCGTTTTACGAGATCTTCCTGAGCCGCAAGAGCTATTGACTCAACGCCGTCTTTCGGTGCGGGAACTTGTGGGGATACAGTCAAAATGCCGTCCAAGATATCAAACTGAACGGGCGCAATTTTCTGGCTCGGTACGATACGCTTTAACCTTTGAGCCGCCTCTAAACCATTTCGTGCCGAAGGATCATTCGAGAACAAATCATCATCGGGGAGGACACCTCCCTCTATTGCCTCACGCGTAATTGAAAGCATCTCTGCTACTGATATTCTCCTTCCGGTATCATTGATAAATCGAGAAAACCTAGTCGAGACAGGCGCTCTAAATCCCCTAGGTGACCTAACAATCCTCACGTCATTTGATATCTCATAGAAATCTCTATTCTCAAGCAGCCTAGAGATGTCTCGATGTAGTGCCTCGGTGGCCTCATTTGCCATCCTGAGGTCCACATTCCTCCTCACACTTATCGCCTCTGCGCGCGAAATAAAACTAGTCCGAACCGACTCGAACTGCATATAGTAATCTTGGAGTAACGGAGGCGGTATTCGAGAACGCCCAAAAGAATTGTCCAAGCTAGAACGGACGACACTCAAAATGTCTGCGACCAACGCGATATCGCTAATTTCAATCATAGTTTCATCCAATAAAACCTAAACAGATAAAAAACAGCAGATTATACAATTAATTAATAGCCGAATAAGATCTGAAACTTCTCAGTTTTATTCGCTCCGTTCTAGCCACGGCAGGGCGCACCTCTCCATATAGCCCGCCATCGTATGGCCCCTTAGGCGCTCGAATGTGAGCACTCCGCAGTTGTCGTATGCCAACACCTCGGACGAGATGCCCTTCGCCAAGGGTAGCAATATCAGCTTCCGCTACATTCGATTCTTCTGAGGTGGCACAATGCGCTGATAGTTCTTGATATTCAATGCAATACGATCGACGATCTTGTTAGGCAGCATATCCATGGCTTCCCCTATCCCAACTGAATTTGAGGCCGACTTTACTTCAAATACAAGTGAAAATTAGACCGGCTCGGAATTGGACCGAGCATGCGGTGGAGAAGCCTCGATCCGCTAAACAGAGTATTTCTGCTCAGATTGGGCATCGCCTCGATCGTTTGACAGCCGTCACCGCTTTTTTTGCGAGGATTGCGAAGCCGTCTATTTTCAGCATCGTGTCGCCGTTGACCAGTTCGAGAAGGGAAAAGCATCGGTTCTCAAGCCACAGCCACACACTCAATCTCGATATCAAACTCCATCGGCCATGACGCCACCGGCACAAAGCTGCGCGCCGGCGGGTTAACACTGAAGTACTTCGCATAAACCCGGTTGATGGCGTTGTAGAAGCCGGAATTGACGGCGTAGATGCGCACCATCACCACGTTGTCCAGCGAAGTGCCGGCGGCTTCCAGGCAATGTTTCAGCGCCTTCAGCGACGCCTCGGTCTGCGTTTCGATGTCGCCGCGCACCATCTCGCCGGTCACCATGTCCACCGGCGGCGTCGCCGAGATGAACACGAAGCCGTTGGCTTTGACCGCAGTCGAGCAGGGAAGGCCGAGCGCCCGCACCTTGTCCGACATGACCGGCACTTCGATGATTTCTTTCTTCATGGTGGTTCTCCTCCCCTTTGTTGGACAGGTTGGCGCAAAGGCCCCCTCACCCAGCCTCCGCTTCGCTCGGCTGACCTCTCCCCGAGGGGAGAGGAGACTTGCAACGTCGGCGCCTTCCTCTTCTCCCCAGCGGGGAGAAGGTGGCCGCGCAGCGGTCGGATGAGGGGGTCTTTTGCGTGAACCTCTGATTTCAGGGAGCTTGTCCCGGCACTGGCGGAACGCCAGCGCCGACGCATGGTCCAGGCCTCAACCCGTCGCCACGCACTCGATCTCGATATCGAACTCCATCGGCCACGACGCCACCGGCACGAAGGTCCGCGACGGCGGGTTTTCGGGAAAGTGCCTGGCATAGACCCGGTTGATGGCGTTGTAGAAGCCGGAATTGACGGCGTAGATGCGCACCATCACAACATTGTCCAGCGAGGTGCCGGCCGCTTCCAGGCAATGTTTCAGCGCCTTCAGCGACGCCTCGGTCTGGGTTTCGATGTCGCCCTTGACCAGCCTGCCGGTCGCGATGTCGAGTGGCGGCGTGCCGGACACGAAGACCAGCCCCGCGGCTTTGGTCACCAGCGACAGCGGCACGCCCAGGGCGCGCACGGCCGCCGACAGCACCGGCACTTCGATGATTTCCTTCTTCATGGCAATCCTCCCTTGTTTGCAGGAGCTTATCCTGGCACGGGCGGAACGCCAGCGCCGTTCTTCCCTTCTCCCCCTGTGGGAGAAGGAAGATGCGGCGCTAGAGAAAACCGATGAACCGTCCGGCGAAAAGCACTGAGGTCCACAGCAGGATCGAGAGCACGGCCAGGGCGGTCCCACCTGCCGGTTCGTCGCTGCCTGTTGCGCGGCAAAAACGCATGAAGGCGAGCAGGTTGACGCCGGCAACAAGGATGAGTGTCATCTTGGCGAGGAAGATCGGCATCGCCGCATAGGTGCTCGCCCTCACTGAAAACAGCAGCGAGCCTGTGACAAGCGCACCCGCGAACGCCGCCAATGCAATGCGGCGCAGCAGCGCGACGAACGCCGCGCGCGGCAGCGAGCGGAAGGCTCCGCAGATCCTGAGGTCCATGAGAACGACGCTGGTCAGCAGCGCGCCGATCGACATGATATGGAGCGCATTGACCACGGGGTAGGCAACGAAGGAGGCCTTCAGCCAACGCACGAAGGCAAGTTGCTCGATACCGGCGAGGAACTCCGACATCTAGGCCGGTGGCACACGCTCTGGATGGACATCGTATGTCTCGCCATTGACGATGATGCGCACCGCCTTCATGCGCTTTTCGGTCGCCTCGAGCGAGCGGTTGCCGATCGCGGTCACCTCGTCGCCGATCTTGGCAACGTCCTCCGTGAAGCCGGCGGCGATGGTGCGGGATGCCGGCGCCAACTCCACCCGCCAGGCCTCTCCCTCGGCGTCGACATCCAGCGTGGCATGCGGATTGCCGATATAGATGGCCGTGATCTTGCCCCTGAGTTCGAAAAACCCGTCCTGCGTCCACGACCAGCCATGATGGGCATAGGCCGCGGTGCCGGCGGCGAGGATCACGGCCGCCGTCAGCGCGACGCCGCGAATTGCGTTGAAAGGTGACTGCATCACTCGTCTCCTCGGTTCGTTCAGCAGGCAATCGAGAGTAGGACGCGGCACGGCAAGGTCAAATCACATCGGGCGAAAGACCGGCACGGCTAGGCGCCCACTTGTGATGCTTGGTTTTGCCAAACGGGCTGGCGTTCACCGCAGCACTCTACGGCGCCCCCGTAGAGCGCGGACTTGAACCGCCTTCAACCCTGGTGCGCGACCGCCAGTTCCTTCACGTGCCTTTCGTGCATCTGCAGCGTCGGCAGCGTCTTCTTGGCGAATTCCTTCATCGCCGGATCGTCGCCCGACTTTGCATAGGCGCTGAACAGCGCGACGGCTTCCTTGTGGGCGTTGGTCTGCATCTCGATGTATTTCGCCTGGAACTGGCCGCCGGTTGCGCCCTTGAGCTCGTCGAGCATCTTCTGCTCCTTGGGCTGCAGTGCCGGACCGGAAGGCGCCGTGGCCGAGGTTGTCTGGCCCAGGCTGAGAGCCGTCTTGAAATCCTCGCCGGCCTTGGTGTGATCGGCGATCATCTGCTTGGCGAATGCCTTGACATCGGCGTCGGTCGCCTGTTGCTCGGCGAGCTTGCTGGTCTGGATCTCGAACTCATTGGCGCTTGGCACCATTTTGATGAAGGTCGAAGTGTCGACCTTGGTCGTGGCGACAAGCGGCGTCGACTGGGCAAAGGCGGGCGCGCCGCCCAGCAATGCCGCGGCGGTAAGGACAAGAAGGGTCTTCATGGCATGTCTCCGGGTTTGAACTATCCCTCGGACAATCCAACGCGGTAAAAGCGACGAGGTTGCGCGGACCTTTTTTCTCCCCAAACGACGGCACCTCAATGGCAGCAAGCCTCGCCATATTGCAGCTGTTCGTGCCAGGTCGGCCGGCCTTCCGGCGTGAAATCCATCAGGTTCCACAGGATCTCGCAGGTGCCGATGGCGCGCGGGTCCTGGCCGGGCTCAGGAGGCGCGAAGCCGAGCTCGGACGACCAGAAATGGCGGATGCCATCCGTGTCACGATGGAATACCGACAGCACCGGGATCTGCGCGCCGTCGGCATCCTCGGCATTGTAGTCGCGCTTGAAGCTGTTGTTGGCCGAGGACACCAGCCGCATGTTGCGCCAGCCCCTGTCGCGGCCGAGCGTGACCAGGTTGTCGAGCGCGGTCTTTGCGACCACCGCGAAATTGAAGCCAGCCGCCTCGAGATGCCCGACCGCGCCGTCGAACTGGTCGAGCAGCGCCGTGCAGGACGGACATGGCTGGTCCGGGCGGGCAAGCTTCGCCGTGCCGCCGCTGGTGGCCACGTCGCGCTTTTCCTGCGGGTGGCGCGGAAACATCATGTTGTACAGGATCAGGCTGTTCTTTCCCGGCGCGAACAGCTCCGACAGTTTTATTTTCGCGGGCCTGCCTTCGGTGTCCAGCCCGTCGAACGCATAGTCCTGACGGATCAGTCCGCCCGGCGGCAGCGCCCGCCGTGCCTCGGCCACGGCCTCCATGGCGCGGCGCAGTTCGATTTCCTTCCGCAGCAGTTTTTCACGCGCGGTGCGGTATCTGGCGGATTCGTTGGGAAAGGTGATCATGATCGTCTCCTTGGATCGTCGTGCCGGCGTCCCGGCACGGTTGCTCTGCGACCCAAGGACGTTTTGCGGCCACCGGATCCGACATTTGCGCAGGAGCGCGGCGACGAAGCCTTCCCGAAAACGTCGGACGGACGCTACCGCGCTGCCGGCACAGGGCAGTCCGTGTCGGCATCCTTGCAATTGAGGTAGCCTTGCAGGTCCTTCAGCCGGTTGTTGGTCAGGGACGCCTGGCAGGAAGCCACGACCATCGGATACATGCTGCCCGCATCGGCAGGCGGGCCACCCTGGAAATTGCATTCGGCGTCGCGGAAAGCGACCCAGGCGCGCTGCGCATTGACCAGCAGCTTCTTCGACGCCGCATTGTCCTTCAGCCTGCCCTCGATCTGCCTGTAGGCGTCGTTGAGCTTCTTGTCGGCCGCGTCGAATGCCTTGCCGGCGCACGCGTTCATGGTCGCCTGGTCCTGCGCGTTGGCGCAGTCGTCGGCGGCCCGCGCGGTGCTTACATAGAGCGGAACGGCAAGCGTCAGGGTGGCAAGGCTGGAGAGCAGAAACCGCATCAGTTTTCCTCCGGTTCAGCAGCGCCCCACGCCGGCGAAGCTTAGCAACCGGACGAGTGCAGGCAAGATGCGGCCTGCCGCGTTGGTGGACAGTTCCTTTACTTGCCCGGTTCTCGCGGCAGCGCGGCAAGACGCCCCGCAGGATGACAGCGGCCTCACCCCTTGACGCCACCGGCGGTGAGACCGGAGACGATCTTGCGCTGGAAGATCAGGACCAGCACCACCAGCGGCACCGTGACGATCACCGATGCGGCCATGATGTTGCCCCACGGGATCTCGAACTGCGAGTTGCCGGAGAGCAGCGCGATCGCCACCGGCACGGTCCGCTGCGCGTTGTTGGAGGTGAATGTCAGGGCAAACAGGAACTCGTTCCACGCGCCGATGAAGGCCAGCAGCCCGGTGGTCGCCAGCGCCGGCCACATCAGCGGCAGGAAGACCCGCGTGATGATGATCCACGGCGTCGCGCCGTCGAGGATCGCCGCCTCCTCGACCTCGACAGGCAGGTCGCGAACGAAGGTGGTGAGCACCCAGACGGTGAAGGGCAAGGTAAAGATCATGTAGGAGAAGATCAGCGCGAACAGCGAATTGTAGAGGCCGAACATGCGGACCAGTTCGAACAGCCCGGCCAGCAGCGCCACCTGCGGGAACATCGAGACCGACAGGATGGTGAACAGCAGGGCCGAGCGGCCGCGAAAGCGGATGCGTGCCAGCGCATAGGCTGATGTGACGCCGAGCAACAGCGACAGCGCGACGACCGCGCCTGAGACGAACAGCGAATTTACGAGATTGCGCACGAAGCTGCCCTCGGTCAGCACATTCCGGTAGTTGGCAAGACTGACCGTCGTCGGCCACAGATCGGCTCGGAACAGATCGGTGCCCGATTTCAGGCTGGTGACGATAGCGTAGTAGAACGGGAACACCGCGACGAAGACGATTGCGCCGACCAGCAGGGTGAAGGCCGTGCGCTTCAGGATCCACATGTCAGCGGCCTCCGTCCAGGCTTATCCGGCCGATCCGGATATAGGCGATGGTGAGCAAGGCGAGGATGAGGAAGAGCAAGGTCGAGGCGGCGGAGCCATAGGCGAACTTGTCGAACTCGAACAGGTTCTCGCGGGCAAACACCGACATCGACTTGGTGTGCACATTGTTGGGCGTCAGCACATAGATCAGGTCGAAGATGCGCAGCGCGTCGAGCGCGCGGAAGATCACGGCCACCATCACCGCCGGACGGATGAGCGGCAACGTCACCCGCCAGAAGATCTGCCACGGGTTGGCGCCGTCGAGCCTGGCGACCTCGATGATCTCCCTCGGCAGCATCTGCAGCGCGGCCAGGATGAGCAGCGCCATGAATGGTGTCGTCTTCCAGATATCGACGATGAGGATCGCCGCCATCGCCGTGTCGGCGTTGGCCGTCCAGGCGATCTTGGCGCTGGTCAGGCCGAGGTTGAGCAACACGACGTTGATGATGCCGAACTGGTCGTTGAGCATCCACTGCCACATCTTCGCCGAGACGATCGTCGGGATGGCCCAGGGGATCAGGATCGCCGCCCTGACGATGCCGCGACCAGGGAATTTGGCATTGAGAACCAGGGCAACGATCATGCCGAGGATCGTCTCGCAGGTCACAGAGACCACCGCGAAGCGCACCGTATTCCAGACCGCACGCCACCAGACCGGATCAACCAGCAGACCATCGTAGAGGACCCGCCCGCTCGGCATGCTGAACACCGAGAAATAATTGCCGAAGCCGACCCATTGGCGTGCGTCGAGGTCGGCCAGCGAGGCGTCGGTGAAGCTGAAGTAAACCGTGCGGGCAAGCGGCCAGCCGGCCGCCGCGGCGAGCACCAGAAGCATTGGCGCCAGGAAAAGCCAAGCCGAGCGAACGCGCTGTGCCGTCAACGACGAGTGCGCAGCCCTGGCTTTTTCAGGTTCCATTCTTGTCATCCCGCACCCGCTCGTTGCGGCTCCGCCAGGCGGATGCCCCAGCATCGTCGCGTCACCAGCCTCGGCCCTTCAGCTTGGTCAGCATCGCTTCGAGGTCGGCCAGATTGTTGGCGGCAGTGCCGTCGCCCGAGAGCGTGTTGTGAACGGCGTTCCAGAACTGGCTCGACGCCTCGTTGTATTTGATCCTGGTCGCGGTCGAGGGGCGCGGCACCGCGTTGAGAAATATCTGCTTCCAGCGCGGAACAATCGGCTGTTGCCTGGCGATGTCGGCATCGTCATACAGCGCCTGGATTGTCGGCAGGTTGGACGTCTTCAGCGTGCGGTATTTCTGCATCGCGGGCGAGGCGATGAACTTGACCAGCTCGATCGCGGCATCCTGATGCCTCGAATATTTGGAGACGGCGAGGTTCCAGCCGCCCAGGGTCGCGACCGGTCGGGCGCCTTCGCCCGTGCCGGCCGGCAGCGGCGCCACGTCGAATTTGCCCTTGATCGGCGAGCCTTCGCCGTTGCCAAGTGCGTAGGCATAGGGCCAGTTGCGCATGAACACCGCGTTGCCGGTCTGCCACACGCCGCGCGATTCCTCTTCCTGGTAGGCGAGCACGCCGGGCGGTGCGATGGTCCCGACCCAGCCCTTGGCCATATCGAGCACCGCCGCCGCTTTCGGGTTGTTGATGGAAATGGAGCCGTCCGGCTCGATGATCTGGCCGCCGCCATTCGACATCACCCATTCGAGCGCGTTGCAGGTCAGCCCCTCATAGGCATTGCCCTGGAAGACGAAGCCCCAGATATCCCGATTGCCCGCCGCACGCTCCTTGTCCATGACCAGCTTGGCGGTGTCTGCCAGTTCCTTCCAGGTCGCCGGCACCTTTGCGCCGTATTTGTCGAGGAGATCCTTGCGGTAGTAGAGCGCCGGCGCATCGGTGAAGATCGGCAAGGCGACGAGCTTGCCATTGACCGTCTGCGACTGGATGATCGAGGGGAAATGGGCGCCGACAACATCCTTGGTCGCGGCGGTCAGATCGACGAGTTGGCTGGCGAGCTGCGGCGCCCAGATCACGTCCGTCTGATAGACGTCGATGTCGCTGTTTCCCGCGGCGAGCCAAAGCCGGTATTGGCCGAACTGGTCGGTCCCGGACGTCGGCATGACGACGATGCCGACTTTGTTGCCGCTGTCTTTCTCGTAACGGTCAAGGATCTCGCGCAGCACCTTGATGCCGTCGCCCGTATCGCCCGAGACGATCGACAGCTCGACAGCCTGCGCGGGCGTGCCAACCAGCGTGGCGGCCACGCCGAGCGCCAGAAATGCGTGAAAAAGCTTCATGATGGTGGATGTCCCTCCGCCGCCGGCGACGGAAAAT
Source organism: Mesorhizobium sp. M0830 (assembly GCF_040319965.1). Classification (NCBI taxonomy): domain Bacteria; kingdom Pseudomonadati; phylum Pseudomonadota; class Alphaproteobacteria; order Hyphomicrobiales; family Phyllobacteriaceae; genus Mesorhizobium; species Mesorhizobium sp. M0830. Next base: position 56,535 of record NZ_JAMYOR010000005.1, read on the forward strand.
CCTCCCACGCACCGGCAGCTTGTCAGACCCCACCCTGCAATGAATGCGGAGCGACGCTTTGGGTTCCCAAATCACGCGGCTGGAACGGTTTCAACCGTGCGGCGGAACCAGCGTCTCGTCGAGGATCTTGCGCAGCCGGATGTCGTTCAAAGCCGGCGCACGCGGTTCAGGCATCGCGCTCAGGCGTCGGGCTGCAGGCGGCGGCGCTGACGGTCGACACCAAGGCCGGTCGCCTCGAGCAGGCCCCTGCGCTTGGCGTCGAAATAATAGCCGGTCTGATAGAGCCAGTCGGCCTTCTTGGCGTTGCCGCCGGCCACTAGCCAGGCGCCGCGCAGATATTTGACCGCGTATTTCAGATTGGTCTCGGCGTCGAACAGGCCCTTGGCCGGACCGTCATAGCCCATGCCGCGCGCCGTCGCGTGCTTGATCTGCATCAGCCCCCAATGGCCATTGTTGTAGGCTTTCGGGTTGAAGGTGCTCTCGCGGTTGACGACATGGCGCACCAGGTCCACCGGCACCTGATAGAGGGCGGCATATTTCTCGATCAGCCGTTCGACATCGCCACGCACGCCCGTCGCATTTTCTTCGGTCGGCCCGAGCGGTCCCTGCACCAGGGCGGCCGGGTTCTGCGGCACGATATAGGCGACCTGCTGGACGCCGGGCATCCGGTCGCCCTTGGCGGTCGCCGGCATCACCAGCCCCGCGGTCGTATAGGTCTCGGCAGCCCGGATCGGCTCACCCGGATTGGCCGGCGCAGGCGCCTGCCAGGCATTGGCGGTCATCACGGCAGGCACGGCTGGTGCCGCCGGCGTCGAACCGGCAAAGGCGGCGGTCACTGCCGCCGATTGCGCTGCGGGATCGAGCGGCAGCTCGGCCGTCTGAACGGGCGCAATACCGGAGGATTCCGGCAGCACAGAAACAGTCTCCGGCAGCGGCACGGTGAAGCCGGCGTCAGTGCCGGCGACGGTCGCGGTTTCGGTAAGAGCCGGCGCGGACTTCATCTGCGAGGTCGACGTGCAACCGCTGATGCCGGCGGCGGCCAGGATCACGCCGATCGCGATTAGGTTGAATTTTGCTGGCAAGCCGAGCTCGGGTCCGATTTGTCGGGGTGTTAAGAAATCCCTTACACCAGCGATTCATGACCGGCAATCGGGGCCATCAGCTGGTTTTCGGGTGGCAAGACTTGGCTCCCGATGCCATATTGTTCTGGATATGTACTGGGGCGAATCCCGGTTTTCTCCACTTTGCGGAAAGGAACGCATCATGGACGCGACGTCTTCGATCACGGCCGGCCACGCGGTGTTAGAAACAGTGATCGGTTTCATGGGCATTGCCTGGAGTGAAAAGGGCCTGATCCGGCTCTGTCTGCCCGAACGCAGCCGCGAAGCGGTGGAGCGGCGCTTGCTGCGCCATGGCGGTGTTTCCGCCTCCACGGCCCAGCCGCCATGGGTGGTCGAGTTGATCGCATCGATCAAGGCCTACGCGGCGGGCGAGGACGTCGATTTCTCCGGCGTGCCGGTCGATCTCGACGGCGTCGACGATTTCCGCCTCGCCATCTATGACGCGGCGCGAAAACTCTCCTTCGGCGAAACCACCACCTATGGCGAGTTGGCCAAGACGGCCGGCCATGCCGGGCTCGCCCGCGAAACCGGGGCCGCCCTCGGCGCCAATCCGGTGCCGCTAGTCATTCCTTGCCACCGCATCCTAGCGGCCGGCGGCAAGATCGGCGGGTTCTCGGCACCGGGCGGTTCGGTTACCAAGGAGAAGATGCTGGCCATGGAAGGCGTGCGCGTCGGCCCGCCGCCACCGGCACAGGTTTCCTTCGGGTTCTGACGCGGACAAGTTCTAGTTGTTGTGGAAGAACCGCCTGCGGAAATGCCGGTCGTTGTCCGGACGCTTGCAGTTATAGACGGGACAGGACTTGGTGTCGGCGCTCGGCACGTAGGCGCGCGTCCTCACCTCGCCCATGGTGCAGAATTGCTGGCTCTGCACATAGCGGTCGTAGAGCGGCAATCCCGGCACCCGCGTCGACTCGTACCGCAGGATGACGGCGCCTTGCCGGGCTATCGTCGTCTGAACCTTGCCGCAGCTCATATGCGTCGGATCGTAGCGCGAGATCGCCTGCGCCTCGGCCGCCACCAGCGTCAGGCAGGCGGCAAGCAGAATGGTTTTCATGGTCCTCTCCCCTAATCCGCCGCTCGACGACAGCGTGACCTGCCGCAACGTTTTCAGCAGATTGGGGCGGCCGTTGGGCAGCCCCTCGATCACGGCTTTCTCACGCAGTCTTGTATTTTATGCGAAACCAGCCTATATGCCTTCCATTGATATTTCGGCCGATCGATCCGGGCCTCGCGATCTTCGCGTTTGCTGACGTCTATCTCCAAAATCTCGATGCACACCGGCTGGACTTCGGTCTGGTCAAACTAAAGCAAATGTTGAAGGACTATTAAAAATGGCAACTGGAACGGTCAAGTGGTTCAACGCCACCAAGGGCTTCGGCTTCATTCAGCCTGACGCAGGCGGCGCGGACGTTTTCGTCCATATCTCCGCTGTCGAGCGTGCTGGACTGTCGACCTTGGTCGAAGGCCAGAAGATCAACTTCGAGATCGAGCAGGACCGCCGCACTGGCAAGTCGTCCGCTGGATCTCTGAGCAAGGCAGCCTGATTTTGCGATAGCGCGCGCCGGGCGAGAGCCCGGGGCGCGCGGCAAGTCACGGATGTACTGATAGTCGCGCGAGAAGCGCGCCGGAGCGGAAAGACCCGACAAGCTGGATCAGCGGATAGCTGCCAGCCCGGACCGGACGCTCCCGATCAGGCTACCATGGAAGGCGGGATTTTTCCCGCCTTTTTGCTGTCTGGGGTTTAACGCCGACGGCCAGGAGCTATAGTCCCACCTCTGGTGACACTTTTGACCCAATTTGTGGTACTATTCAGCCATGACCAAGCTTGAGCAAATCGAAAAATCCGTCGCCGAACTGAGCGCCGAGGAACTGAAGGCCTTTGCCGTCTGGTTCGAAGCGCTTCGGGCGGACATGTGGGATCGGCAGATCGAGGCCGACTCGGGCCGATTGGACAAGCTTGCCGAACAGGCACTGGCTGACCATCGCGCTGGCCGGACGCGCCCTCTGTGAATCACGTCGCCTCCCCATCGTTCCGGAGGCCACTGCGTTTCAAACAAGTTGGACGGTATTGGTCGGCGCGAGTTGACGACAATTACCGGGCTGTTGCCATCCGCACCAATGATGACGTGATCTGGTTCTGGATCGGCACCCACGCTGAGTACGATCATCGCTTGAAGTAACCAACACTCCCCGGCCGAAGGCCGCAAGCCCGACCGGGCGTCGCGCCTGTTGGCGCGCCCCGTCCGGAGCAGCCGCGAAGCGGCGGTGGCGTGAGGACAAAACTAACCCACCCACTCGATCGGCACGTGCCCCGGATCGGCCTCCACCCTTTTCAGCCAGGCGGCCACCGCCGGATAGGCGTCGAGCTGGAAGCCGCCCTGCTCCGCCGTATGGGTATAGGCATAGAGCGCGATATCAGCGACGCTGACCGCGCCGCCGGCGAAGAAGGCATTGTCTTCCAGATGCTTGTTCATCACGCCGAGCGCCTTGTTGCCGCGCTCCAGGGTCACCGCCAGCCGCTCCGGCGTCGCATCCGCGGCTCTTTCGGGAAAGGTCAGCAGCGCCTTGCGCACGGCGATGTAAGGTTCGTGGCTGTACTGCTCGAAAAACAGCCATTGATAGGCGAGTCCCCGCTCATATCTGTCGACCGGCAAAAAACGCGTTCCTTCGGCGAGGTAAAGCAGGATAGCGTTGGATTCGGCCAGGCGACGGCCGTCGTCGAGTTCGAGCAGCGGCACCATGGCGTTCGGGTTCTTGGCGACAAAGTCTGCTTTCCGGGTGTCGCCGGTGTGCGAACTCACCTCGACGTTGGTGAAAGCAAGGCCAAGCTTGGCCATCAGCAGGCGCGGCTTGTAGCAATTGCCGCTGTCGATCATGCCGTAAAGTATCATGGCTGTTCCCCGGAGCGCTGTCTCTGCTGTCGCGATTATCGCAGCGGCGGCGCCCTCAACCAATGATTTGTTTTGGTACGACGATCAGCGCCGCTGATACCGGCGACCTAGCCGAACAACGGGATGACATTGCCGACATTGCCAAGCAGCGTGTCGATGTGCAGCGGCTTTTCATCAAATATCGTGCCGGCAAGCGCCGGGCGGGCGAGAAGATAACCCTGCAGAAGATCAACGCCGCCTTCGAGCGCGACGCGCAGATGGGTGGGTTGCTCGATGCCTTCGACCAGCACCTTGGCGCCGCGGTCATGCAGGCTGGAAACCAGCGGGCGGAAAAAGCGTTCGGCGGCTGCGTGGCGGCAGAACTCCGCGAACCAGATGCCGTCGATCTTGACGATGTCGGGCTTGAGCAGGTTCACCCGCTCTTCCGTCGAGTGCCCGGTGCCGAAATCGTCGATGGCGATGCGGATGCCGTCGCGCCGCATTTCGCGCGCCAACCGGGCAAGAAGCGTGTCATCGGCCGCCTGTTCGGTGATCTCGCAGACGAGCATGGCTGGCGCGAGACCGAACTCGCTGAGATGCCTGGTCATCAGCCGGATCTCGGCCAACGCCCGCCCGGGATGATCGTTGATCAGCGGATTGTAGTTGAAGTACAGGTCGAGCCCGTCGACGCCGATATTGCAGAAATTCTTGAGGTGCAGCGCCCGACACATGGTCTCCACAAACAGTCGATCCGAGGCGGCGATACTGTCGAAGAAAACCCGTGGCGCACCGGGTCGCCCGCCGCGGTGTGGCTCGATCAGGGCTTCGACGGCGACCGCGTGAAGGAACCGGCCACGCGGCGCGAAAATCGGCTGATAGGCGCTGCGCAGCCGGAACTCGCCATGGACGCCATATACGATGCCGACTTCGTCGACCCAGATCGCATCGCCGACATTGCGCCGCCTCTCAAGCCTCATGGCACCACCCTGCGTCCGAACGCCTTCACCTGCCGCGCCGAATGCGGTGCCGGGGCGGCAGCAGGCGCGTCGGCGGCGGCGGCGGGGGCCTGCCTGTTCTTGTCGAAGACGCGAAAGCTGGTCGGCGCCAGTTCGGGCCGCGCCAGCACGAAACCCTGCACCATCGATGCTCCCGATTTCTCGGCGAGCTCCAATTGCCAGCTCTCCTCGATACCTTCGAACACCGTCCGGATGCCTTGCGCCTCGAAGCTTCTCACCATGGTGGTCAAGAGCGCGAAGCCGGCGCCGGATTCCATCAGCTGCGTTATCCAATAGGCATCGAACTTGACGATATCCGGCTTCAACTCCCTGACGCGGTTGATGTCGGAATCGTCGGCGCCATAATCGTCGACGGCGATGCGAAAGCCGTTGGCTTTCAGTGCCGCGACGAAACTGTGCAGGGTTGCCTGCGATGCCGAGCGCTGCTCGGTCACTTCGCAGACGACCCGGCGTGGATCGATGCCGGCCTCATGCAGCACCAGCCGCATTTCGCGCAAGGCGGCGTCGGCAACGGGGCGTTCGGTGAACACCGACGGGTCGAAATTGATGAAAATCGACGCCTCTTGTGGCAGGCAGGCGCCGGCGTTCAGAAGATGCAGCGTCCTCGTCAGCGCCTCGATATGCAAACGGTCGGCGGCTGGGCAGGTCGAGAAGAAATTCATCGGCGATTGCGGCTCGCCATCGCGGAACGGCCGGATCAGCCCTTCGAACGCGACCACCGACAGTTTGCCTTCGTTGAAGGCGAAGATCGGCTGGAAGGCGCTCTGCAGCGTGTAGATGCCCCAGACACCGGTGGAGGTGCCGTCGTCCTGACGGATGATGTGGGCAAGCCCGATGCTGCGCGACACTGTTCCTCGCTCCGCGAACCGGCGGAATTGGTCTGCGATCCTGTCACTCAAGCCTCTACCGCTCGTTAATGAATTTATTGTTGCCGATCACGAGTCCCGATCACGGGTCATTGACGGCTGGATCAGCCGACAATGCTTGCACTGCGCGAAATCATGCGACATGAGAAGCGCCGCGGCCGCTCCTGGTCGCACCGATCTTCCATGGAGACGTTCAAGGTCATGGCTTTTCTTGCCGACACCCTTTCCCGCGTAAAGCCTTCGGCCACCATCGCGGTGACGCAGAAAGCGCGCGAGCTGAAAAATGCCGGCCGTGACATTATCGGCCTCGGCGCCGGCGAGCCGGATTTCGATACGCCCGACAACATCAAGAATGCGGCGATCGAGGCGATCCGCCGGGGCGAGACCAAGTATCCGCCGGTTTCGGGCATCGTGCCGCTACGAGAGGCGATCACGAAGAAATTCAAGCGCGAGAACAATCTCGACTACAGGCCCGAGCAGACCATCGTCGGCACCGGCGGCAAGCAGATCCTGTTCAACGCCTTCATGGCGACCCTGAACGCAGGCGACGAGGTCATCATTCCGCGTCCCTACTGGGTCAGCTATCCCGAGATGGTGGCGATCTGCGGCGGCACCTCGGTGTTTGCCGACACCTCGATCGACAACGGCTTCAAGCTGACCGCTTCTGTGCTGGAAAAGGCGATCACGCCGCGCACAAAGTGGCTGCTGATGAACTCGCCGTCGAACCCGTCGGGCGCCGCCTACACCGAGGCTGAACTGCGCGCGCTTGCCGACGTGCTGTTGAAGCACCCGCATGTCTGGACGCTGACCGACGACATGTACGAGCACCTGACCTATGGCGATTTTGTCTTCAAGACCATCGCCGAGGTCGAGCCGAAACTCTACGACCGCACGCTGACCATGAATGGCGTGTCGAAAGCCTATGCCATGACCGGCTGGCGCATCGGCTATGCGGCCGGTCCCGTCCAGTTGATCAAGGCGATGGATATGATCCAGGGCCAGCAGACATCAGGTGCCTGCACCATCGCGCAATGGGCCTCCGTCGAGGCGCTCAACGGCCCCCAGGACTTCATCGCCAGGAACAAGGCGATATTTCAAGGCAGGCGCGATCTCGTCGTCTCGATGCTCAACCAGGCGCGCGGCATCACCTGTCCGTCTCCGGAGGGTGCCTTCTATGTCTATCCGTCCTGCGCCCAGCTGATCGGCAAGAAGACAAAAGCCGGCAAGCTGATCGACACCGACGAGACCTTCTGCTCGGAACTGCTCGAGGCCGAGGGTGTCGCCGTAGTGTTCGGCTCGGCTTTCGGACTTGGCCCCAACTTCCGCATCTCCTACGCCACCTCGGAGACACTGCTGGAAGAAGCCTGCACGCGCATCCAGCGTTTCACGGCATCACTGACCTGACTAGGCCGGCACTTAAACAGTAAACCCGGCTTCACCGCCGGGTTTCTGATCGGGCCGTCAGCCCTGCTTCGCCTCTTTGGCCGAGCGCGCCTCGGACGGCGACCAGCAGCGATGGTGGGGAACGCTGCAATCGCCGCCGTCAGCGTCGCGGCGTTGGAGCCCGCCGGGCTCGGCTCTCAGCCGCCATATTGCTCCGAGGTCACCGCCTCCAGCCAATCGGCATGGACGCCGTCAAGGGCTTCCTGCATGGCGATATGCGTCATCTCCGATGTCGACGACGCGCCATGCCAATGCTTTTCACCGGGGGCGAACGAGATGACGTCGCCCGCCCTGATCTCCTGGACCGGTTCGCCCCATGTCTGCGCGAGACCGGCGCCCACGGTAACATAGAGTGTCTGACCAAGCGGATGCGTGTGCCAGTGCGTGCGCGCGCCCGGCTCGAAGCTGACCAGCGTGGCCCGCAGCCGCGCCGGCGGCTCTTTCTCGATGATCGGCGTCTGCAACACCCGGCCGGTGAAATACTTGTCTGGCGCTATGATGGTCGGCACGCTACCGCAGGCAATGATCTTCATGGTCGATGGTTCCTTGAAACGGAGGGCGACGGGTCGCCTATCCCAGTTTCGGCCGATCTGGAACAACGTGCAACAGCGTTCGACCGCCAGACGCCCAGCGTCCGAGCAGCGCGTGTCCGCGGCCGAGTGCCGGATTTCTATTTTTCTTGCCCTGCCGGCAAACAAGTGGGACGATGGCTTTGGGCAGGTAGCGAAACGAAAAGAACCGCCCGCGACGGTCGAACAGGCCGGCCGCCGCTCAGGACCGATTGACCACGCCTGAACCATGTATGCCAGTCGGTCCTACGGGAAACGCCTGAGTGGAGGTCAGTCATGGGTACTCGCGCCGGAGGACGACGCACGGGACCGAAATGCATTGCCATAGTCGGTCCCTTCGCAAGCGGTAAGACGACACTTCTCGAAGCCATTTTGGCCCGTACCGGCTCAATTCCCCGACAAAATCCCGTTTCATCAGGCAATACCGTTTCAGATTATTCGCCCGAGGCACGGGCTCATGCCATGAGCGTCGAGGCGACGATCGCCACCACCGAATTCATGGGCGAGCAGATCACCTTCGTCGATTGTCCCGGCTCCATCGAATTCTCCTTCGAGGCCGAGCCGGTGCTGGCAGCCTGCGACCTTGCCGTGGTCGTTGCCGAGGCCGACGAAAAGAAGATCCCCGCCCTGCAGCTGATCATGCGCAAGCTCGACGATCTCGGCGTGCCGCGCATCCTGTTTCTCAACAAGGTCGACAAGGCAATCACCGGTGTGCGCGACACGCTGAAGATGCTGCAGCCGGCAAGCTCGGTGCCGTTGCTGCTGCGCCAGATACCGTTGCGCAAGGACGGCGTCGTCATCGGTTCGATCGAACTGGCGCTGGAGCGTGCCTACATCTATCGCGAATATGCCGAGAGCGAAGTGGCTCAAATTCCGGGCGACGAAAAGGCGCGCGAGCTCGAGGCACGCTTCTCCATGCTGGAGACGCTGGCCGACCACGATGACCAGTTGATGGAACAGCTGCTCGAAGAGATCGAGCCGCCCAAGGACGCCATCTTTGATGATCTTGCCGCCGATCTGCGCGATGGCGCGGTGACGCCGGTGCTGATCGGCACCGCCGAGAAAGGCAACGGCGTGCTGCGCCTCCTGAAGGCGATCCGCCACGACGCACCCGACGTCGATGCGACCCGCAAGCGGCTCGGCGCGCCGGATGGCGCGGCCACCGTGGTCCAGGTGATCAAGACCATCCACACGCCGCATGGCGGCAAACTGTCGGTGTCGCGCATCCTCTCCGGCCAGGTCGTCGACGGCTCCGAACTCTGGCTGCCCGGGGGCGATACGGCCAAGGTATCCGGCATCTACCGGATGCTTGGCAAGGATCAATCCAAGCTCACCATCGCCAAGGGCGGCGACACGGTGGCGCTCGGCAAACTGGACGAGGTCAAGACCGGCCAGACGCTGAGTTCGGTCAAGGGCGGCATCAAGCCGCTGATCGAGCTCGAGCCGCCGCAGCCGGTCTTCGCCTTCGCGCTGCGCCCCAAGGAACGCAAGGACGAAGTGAAGATGTCGGCCGCCATCCAGCGGCTGGCCGAGGAGGACCCCTCGCTCAGCTTGCGCCACAACCAGGACTCGGCCGAGACCGTGCTGTCCGGCCATGGCGAGATGCATCTGCGCGTGGTGCGCGAGCGGCTGGAAGGCAAGAACCAGATACCGGTCGAAGGCCATGCGCCGGCGGTGCCCTATCGCGAGACGATCCGCAAGCCGGCGCAGCAGCGCGGCCGTCACAAGAAACAGTCCGGCGGTCATGGCCAGTTCGGCGACGTGGTGATCGAGATCAAGCCGCTGCCGCGCGGCTCCGGCTTCCAGTTCACCGACACCATTACCGGCGGCGTCGTGCCGAAGACCTACATCCAGTCGGTCGAAACCGGTGTGCGTGACTATCTGAAGTCCGGGCCGCTCGGCTTTCCCGTCGTCGATGTCGCCGTCAACCTGTCGGACGGCTCGTACCACGCGGTGGATTCCTCCGACATGGCCTTCCAGATGGCGGCCAGGCTGGCAATGAAGGAAGGCATGGCCGCCTGCTCGCCGGTGCTGCTGGAACCGGTGATGAAGGTTGAGATCGTCACGCCGTCCGATGCCACCTCGAAGATCATTGCGCTCATCCCGCAGCGGCGCGGCCAGATCCTTGGTTACGATGCGAGGCCCGGCTGGCCGGGTTGGGATGTCGTCGAGGCCACCATGCCGCAGGCCGAGATCGGCGACCTGATCATCGAACTGCGCTCTGCCACCTCGGGCGTCGCCAGCTACCGTGCCGTCTTCGACCACATGGCCGAACTCACGGGTCGCCTAGCTGACGAGGCAATGAACACCAACGGCAAGGCTGCCTGACCTGCAGCATCGTCAAACGCCTCGGTTCGAGGGGCAAAAAAGAAACGACGCCCAGCGGGGACCGGGCGTCGTTTTGTTTGCGGACCGTTTCCTTGGGAGGTAAAACGGCAGGTCCGCCGCATTGTGTACCGCCGAACTTCGGCGGATGAAACGGTTCGGACGCGGTAGCCGCCTGAGCCCGGGCCGAACGAGTGATGCCCCCATCTCCCGTCCGAACCACACCGCGTCCTATGGTCGGCGTAGCAGGCCGCGGGCGTCCGCGATATGTTACCAGAGGTTACATGTCACTGTTACGCGGCAATTGTGATGGATTTTTTGGCCGGCCCAGCAGGGCACAGGCAACAAAAAAGCCGGATCAATGAAGATCCGGCTGAGTTTGATTGGAAGTGCCTGTTAAGGCTAACCTCCAGAGGGGAACACTCGAGGGCGCTAATGGGAGGAGAACGCGCCCAGGAGATGATCTATATATGTGCTCATCATGCCCAAGAAACAAGCATCTATTTTGCAACACTCGCATGCAAAAAGACGCAGGCTGTGGTCTACCCCATTCCAGGAGCCAATAGGACCAGAAAAATCGTCAAAATGGAGCGCTGCACTGGGCAATTTCCACTACAGATTTGCCACTCGTCGCTGGTTCTCGGCTCGAAATGCCAAAACTGCGCAGTGACGTGGAAGCGGGCAGCAGGCGTTCATTTCTAAGGCAATCGGGAGGAAAGCTGCCATGCGGACGTTTTCGGCGATCGCCGGCAGTGCGGCCTTCTTCATTGCAGGCCCGGGCGTGATTGCCGGGCTGGTGCCTTGGCTGTTGAACGACCGCTGGGACTTGCCGTGGTCGAACCTGCCGGGCTTTGTCCTTGCTGGCGGGCTCTTGATCGTCGCCGCGATCGCTGCGTTGCTGCATGCCTTCGGCCGCTTTGCGCTCGAAGGGCTGGGCACGCCCGCTCCGGTCGCGCCGACCGAGAGACTGGTGATCGGCGGCATCTACCGCCATGTCCGCAACCCGATGTATGTCGCCGTGCTTTCGATCATCCTCGGCCAGGCGCTGCTGTTCTCGAGCTGGACGCTGGTCGCCTATTGCCGTCATCGGCGCGATCGCCATGGGCTCCTTCGTGCGGCTCTACGAGGAGCCGACATTGGCCCGTCGCTACGGCGCCGAATACGAGACCTACCGCCGCAACGTGCCGGGCTGGCTGCCTCGGCTGACGCCCTGGCGGGGCTAAATTAGGTCAAAGCAGAGCCACATGGGGCATGTTGAGATTGAGGTCAGGCCGAGCCGAGAGCGTGAGATTCCGAGAACCGGAACGGAGCGGACATTGGATCCGTGAGTACCGGAAGCGCAGGAAGCCCTCGTTCGCAGGCCCTCATCACCTGAATATCGATATGCCCCTCAGAAGGACCAGCTGCGCGCCTTGGCAATGATGAAATCGCGAAAGACGTGCAGCTTGGCCTGGTTCTTCATCGCGTCCGGATAGGCGAAATAGGTGTCGAAGGATGGCACTTCGGTTTCCGGCAGCAACTGCACCAGGTCGGAGTCCTTGCTGATCACGTAGTCGGGCAGCATCGCAATGCCGGCACCGCCTTGCACCGCGCGCTTGATCGACAATATGTCGTTGATCTGCAGCGTCGGCACCCTTTGTCCGCCTTCGAAATCGCCGACCGTTTCCAGCCAGTTCAGCTCCGACAGATGCGAAGGCACCGGCACGCCGAAGGTGACGATGCGATGAGCCTTCAGCTCGGCGACCGAAGCCGGCTTGCCGTACTTGGCGACATAGGAAGGCGCCGCGTAGAGGTGGAAGTGCACGGTGAACAGCCGGCGCTGGATCAGGTCCGGTTGCTGCGGCTGGCGCAGCCTGATGGCGCAATCGGCCTGGCGCATGGTGAGGTCGAGTTCCTCGTTGGCGAGGATCAGCTGCAGGCTGATTTCGGGATAGAGCTCGATGAACTCCTGCACCCGTTCAGTCAGCCAGCCGGCGCCGAGACCGACCGTCGTCGTCACCCTGAGCACGCCGGAAGGGCGGTCCTTGGTCTCGGTCAGCCGTGACTTGATGGTTTCCAGCTTCATCAGCACGTCATGCGCCGTGCGGAACAGCATCTCGCCCTGCTCGGTCAGCACCAGCCCGCGGGCGTGGCGGTTGAACAGCGGCACGCCGACATCATGCTCGAGCGCGCTGACCTGCCGCGAGATCGCCGATTGCGACAGATGCAATGTCTCGGCCGCATGGGTAAACGACCCCGCCTCCGCCGCAGCGTGAAACACGCGTAGCTTGTCCCAGTCCAACGCCATGATTCCCCTCGTTCTGTTTTGGCGTCTGAATGAAAAATCAGGCTTTTACACGGCATTTCTAAGCCGTTATCTGAACTCTCTACTCGGCCGCTTCGCGGTGCACCTCAATGCCGGCCAGATATTTCTCCGCCTCGAGTGCGGCCATGCAGCCGAGTCCCGCCGCCGTCACCGCCTGGCGGTAGATATCGTCGGTCACATCGCCGGCCGCGAACACGCCGGGCACGTCGGTGCGGGTCGAATCCGGCGCCGTCCACAGATAGCCGTTCGGCTTCTGCTTCAGCTTCCCGGCGAACAGTTCTACTGCCGGTGCGTGGCCGATGGCCACGAATACGCCATCGACCTTGAGGTGCGACACCTCGCCGGTCACCGCATGCTTGAGCTTCAGCCCTTCGACCGAGGGCGGCAACGGTGTCTTGCCGGGACGGCCGGTGATCTCGTCGACGATCGTGTCCCAGATGACGCGGACATTGTCCTTCTTCAAGAGCCGCTCACGCAGGATGCGTTCGGCGCGAAAATCGCTGCGCCTGTGGACGACCGTCACGCTCTTGGCGAGGTTGGACAGATAGAGCGCCTCTTCCACTGCCGAATTGCCGCCGCCGATCACCGCGACATCTTTGCCGCGATAGAAGAAACCATCGCAGGTGGCGCAGGCCGAGACGCCAAAACCCATGAAGGTCTGTTCGGTCGGGATGCCCAGCCATTTGGCCTGCGCGCCGGTGGCGATGATCAGCGCGTCGGCGGTGTAGGTGGTTCCGGAATCGCCCTTGGCACGGAACGGCCGCACGTTGAGATCGACCTCGGTGATGATGTCGTTGATGATGTCGGTGCCGACATGCTCGGCCTGCTTCAGCATCTGCTCCATCAGCCACGGCCCCTGGATCGGGTCGGCGAAGCCGGGATAGTTCTCGACATCGGTGGTGATCATCAGCTGGCCACCCTGCTGCAGGCCGGCGACCAGCATCGGCTTCAGCATGGCGCGGGCGGCGTAGACGGCCGCGGTATAGCCGGCCGGGCCGGAACCGATAATGAGAACAGGCGCGTGCTTGGTGGTCATTCAAAGCCTCTGCGGAGGGTTGCCGGCGATTGCGGCATGGAAAACTCGTCGCTACCGCGCGTAATGTAAGTGTTGCCCACGACGCCAGCAAGGCAAGTTGGCGTTCGTCCCCGGAAAGCTTTGTCGCACCCTTGCGCCGTCTGAACCTGCGAAATATTCCGGGCAAGGGATGGAATGGACAGCGAAGTCGTTTAATTACGAAATCACGCAAGATCCTTGCGTCTTGCCACTGACTTCTCGAGAGCCCTCATGCCGCTCAAGGCCGACCTCGACGCCATCGACTGGAAGATCCTGCGCGAGCTGCAAGGCGACGGCCGCATGACCAATGTCGAACTATCGAGCCGCGTCGGTATTTCGGCACCGCCATGCCTGCGCCGCGTGAAGCGGCTGGAGGAAGCCGGCATCATCCGTGGCTACCGCGCTTTGCTCAACGCGCCGGCGCTCGGTCTCGATGTCGTCGCCTTTTGCCTGATCGGCCTTCATCATCAGGCCGACGCCGAGCTGCGCATCTTTGCCGAGCGCACCCGAGGCTGGCCGATCGTGCGCGACGCCTGGATGGTGTCGGGCGAATCCGATTTCCTGCTGCATTGCGTGGCGAGCGACCTCGGCGCCTTCCAGACCTTCGTCATCGAGGAGCTGACCTCTGCCCCCAATGTCGACACGGTGCGCACCGCGCTCACCATCCGCCGGGTCAAGGACGAAGGGCTGGTCTCGTTCGCACAGCCTTGAGTCGGTCGAACGGCGATGCGAATTCTCGGCTTCGCCACACCAGGGCCGCTTTGGCGTTCGATAGCCTCTCGTGTAGAAAGCCGGATCGTTTTGCCGTGCCCGCTCTGGTGGGTTTCATGGAGCAATTCCGGGAAAAATGTGTAACGGTTTCCGTCCGGGATTGCTAAAAAAGAGATGGCGCAAGCAGCGCAATTTCCGAGAACAGGGTGCCGCGGGGTGAGATCATGACTCGATTTGCTAGCCCCGTTTCGGCGCTCATCATCTGCATGAACGAAGCCGACATGATCGGCCAGTGCCTGGAAAGCGTCGACTTCTGCGCCGAGATCATCGTCGTCGATTCAGGCTCGACGGACAGCACCCTGGATGTTGTTCAGGAGTTCATCGCCAAGGGCTACCCTATAAGGCTGTTTCACAATGATTGGCCGGGCTTTCCACGCCAGCGGCAATTCGCGCTAGATCAGGCCACGCAGCCATGGTGCATTTCGATTGAAGCCGATGAGGCCATCGACGACCTGCTCAGGCAGTCGATCATCGACGTGACGCAGCCTCGCAATGACGCCTTCGACGGATGGTACATAAGACGCCGAGACAAGCTGAAGGGCTATGGCTACGCGCACCGCTGGGTACTGCACAACAGGCTGCTGCGTCTTTTCCGCCGCGACAAGGCCACCATGGACCTCAACTTGCGGGTCCATGAATCGTTCGAGGTGCCGGGCGAAACCGGCACGATTGAAAATGGCGTGCTGCTGCATCGCCGCGAAATGACCGTCGCGGAGGACCTGGCAAGGGCCAACACCTATTCCGGCCTCAAGGTTGCCACGCTGATCGAAAAAGGCAAGAAGCCTGGCCTCGTGAAACTTGTGCTGTCGCCGTTCGGCAACTTCCTGAAGTTCTATCTGGCCAAGCGCTACTTCCTGTGCGGCCGGCACGGCTTCGTCTATTCGATGATGGTGATGGTGTATTCGTTCGCCACCGAGGCCAAGCTTTACGAAGCGTCGCGAGACAACGATCCGGTGTGAGCCGTCACGGCTCGCCCGAAACGGCGCCGAGTGCCGCAATCGCGGCGAGCAGTCCGTCGAAATCCCCATGATCGCGCCAGGACCTGACGGTGAAATCCGGTTGAACAGCCGCTTGCCCGTCGACCAACCAGCCCTGCGACAGCCCGGCGCGCTGTCCCGCTTCCATGTCGGCCGGCTTGTCGCCCACGATCAGCGAACGTTGCAGATCGAGCCCGAGATGCTTGGCCGCTTCCAGCAGCATGCCCGGATTGGGCTTGCGCATCGGATGGTCGGCGGCCGCGAGCCGGCCGGAGCCCGCCTCGTGATAAGCGCAGGCGAGGACCATATCCACGAATGCATTTTCGGCACCCAGCAGTTCGAGCACGCGGCCATTGACGGCGGCGAAATCGGCCCAACCGTAATAGCCGCGCGCGATGCCCGACTGGTTGGTGACGATGACGACGGGAATGCCGGCCCGGTTGGCAGCGGCGATCACTGCGGCGATATCCTCGCGCAGTACTATTTCGCCGGGATCGTCAGGATAACCGGTATCGAGGTTGATGGTGCCGTCGCGGTCGAGGAACAGCGCCGGCGTGCCTGCGGAGAAGACCCTCGATCCGACCCGCTCGACCCATAGGCCGGGCTCCGCCAGCGGATAGCGGCCGGACGTCGCGGGGTCAGCCATTGCTGAGGCGCGCTTCGACGACCTCGCACAGATGGTGATAGAGGCACAGATGCCCCTGCTGGATGATCGGCGTCGAGGTCGACGGCACGTTGAGCAGGATGTCCGTCAGCGACTTCAGCTTGCCGCCGGTGTCGCCGGTCAGGCTGATCACCGTCATATCCATCATCCGCGCCTGTTCGGCTGCGGCGAGGATGCTCGGCGAGTTGCCACTGGTCGAGATTGCCAGAAGCACACCGCCGGCCGCGCCATGCGCCTCGACCTGGCGCGCAAACACCGTGTCGAAGCCATAGTCATTGCCCCAGGCGGTCAGCACGGCGGCATTGGCCGGCAGTGCGATGACATTATAGGCCTTGCGCTCCTTGAGAAAGCGGCCGACCAGTTCACCGGCGATGTGGATGGCGTCGCTCGCCGAGCCGCCATTGCCGGCAATCAGAAAAGCTTTTCCAGAGGAAAGCGCCGTCACCACGGCGCTCGCCGCACTCTCCATCTCGCTGGTCAGGTCGCGCTCGACCATAGCGGAGATCGCAGCCACGGAACGGACCAGGTAGTCGTTCAGATCAGACATGAAAACCTCAGTTGGTGATGCCGCCGGCACGCAATTTGCCAATGGTGCCGGTGGTGCTCTTGCCCGCGACGAGATCGACCAGCACGACGCGTCCGCCGGCCTTCTGCACCACATCGGCGCCGACGACGGTGTCGACCGTGTAATCGGCGCCCTTGACCAGTATGTCGGGCAGCAGAGCCTCGATCAGCGCTAAAGGCGTATCCTCTTCGAACACCACGACCGCATCGACCGAAGCCAGCGCAGCGAGCACGCAGGCACGGTCGTGCTGGTCGTTGACCGGACGCCCGGCGCCCTTCAGGCGCCGCACCGAGGCATCGCTGTTGAGACCGAGCACCAGCCGGTCGCACTGGCTGCGCGCGGCGTGCAAGAGGCTGACATGGCCGGCATGCAGGATGTCGAAGCAGCCATTGGTGAAGCCGACGCTCAAGCCCTCATCCTTCCACGCCGCAACCATCCGTGCGGCCGATGTGGCATCGAGGATGGCGTCCTTGTGGGCGGTCGGCCCATGCGAGCGGAACAGTGCGCCGGTGAGTTCCTCGACGGTCAGTCGCGCGGTGCCGCGTTTTCCGACCACGACGCCGCCCGCGGCATTGGCGATCGATGCAGCCATGACGGTGTCGGCGCCTGCGGCCAACGCCAGCGCGAAGCTGGCGATCACCGTGTCGCCGGCACCCGAGACGTCGAACACTTCCCGCGCCTGGGTCGCGATGTGGCGCGCCTCGGTCGGACCGACCACGCTCATGCCCTTTTCGCTGCGCGTCGCGACGACGAAGTCGAAGCCGTGCGCCGAAATCAGCTGACGTGCCGCGCCGACAATCTCGTCATCGGCAAACACCGCGTGGCCTACAGCTTCGCCAAGTTCCTTACGGTTCGGGGTGATGGCGGTCGCCCCGGCATAGCGCGCATAGTCGCGACCCTTCGGGTCGACCAGCGCCGGCTTTCCCGCCTCGCGGCAGATGGCGATCAGGTCGGCAGCGACGCCGTCGAGCAGGATGCCCTTGCCGTAATCTGACAGGATGACGATGTCGGCGCGCGTCAGTGCGGCGCGGAAATGCCGTATCAGGCCGGCGCGCTCCGCAGCATCCAGCGGCTTGACCTCCTCCTCGTCGAAGCGCAACACCTGCTGGTTGAGCGCGCTGAAGCGGCTCTTCGACGATGTCATGCGGCCGCGCTCCTGCGCCAGGCCGGTCGTGTCGGCGCCAAGCTCGCCAAGCATCCGCAGCAGGCTGTCACCCGCCACATCGGTGCCGATTACCGAGACGGGAACAGCGGTAGCACCGAGCGAAACGATGTTTGCCACGACATTGCCGGCGCCGCCCATCGTCGAGGTCTCGCCGCGCCCGTGCAGCACCGGGATCGGCGCTTCCGGAGAAATCCGCTCAATGACGCCATTGACGAAACGGTCGAGGATGAAGTCGCCGACCACCAGCACGGTGGTCTGGCCGAATCGCGCAATGGCGCGGTGCAGGGGCTCGGGAGAAGGCGGATTGTGCTTGATCATGTCATCTGCGGCGCGCGGGAAAAGTCGATCTCAGATAGGTCATAGTGCTCGGATTGCGAGGTCGGTCGGTCACGGCGAAGCCGATATACCGCAATTCCATGCAGCGCAACGGCAGGGCATGATCGCGACGGCCCAGGCGGTCAGCTCTTCTGCAGGGCGACATGGACGCCCAGCCCTACCAGCACCGCGCCGCCGGCCCGCTGCATCAGCCGCTGTGCGCGGCTCGAACGTCGCAAGCGACCGATCACGGCACCGGCCAGGAACACGCAGACGACATCGGCCGACGAGAACATCAAATTGACTGTCGTGCCCAGCACGATGAATTGCAGCCAGACCGGAAACGCCGCCGAGGCATCGATGAACTGCGGCAGGAATGCCATGAAGAAGATCGCCGTCTTGGGATTGAGCACCTCGACGGTGATGCTCTCGAAAAAGGCACGTCGTGCCGATTTGCGCTCGATAGCGGGCAGCGCCGTATCGCCCTCCACACGCTTGCGAAACAGCGAGACGCCGAGGCAGATCAGATAGAGCGCGCCGACCAGCTTGACCGCCATGTAGAGCGTCGGCACGGCGTGAAACAGCACCGACAGACCGGCGGCAGCGGCGAAAACATGCACGTAGCCGCCCAGATGGATGCCAAGGGCTGCAGTAAGGCCGGACCAGCGGCCACGCGCCATCGTCTGCGCAGCGGCATAGAGCATGGCGGGGCCGGGGATGTAGGCGAAGATCGCCGTGGTGACGAAAAACGCCAGGAGCAGTTCGGTCGACGGCATTATTGGTCCCTCACGATCATGCCTTTGTCCTGTCGGGTCAGTCCGCGCGCGGGATGGCTTTGGACTGGCCCGTACGGACAGCCGCGATAAAAGCGGACATGATTTTCTTATGGAATGATGGCCACGAAGGCGACAGGCCGTGTCTTGCGGCCTTCGGTCTCGCCGTCTCCGTGTTGGCGATACCACAGATATGGGAATCTCCAGACGTCGGCGGCGACGGGTCTAATCACGATCCAATTCCGCCATGTATTCTTCAAGCATCTCGACATGTTCGGGTGGCGCGTCTTCGGTCGCGTAGACGCGGCGGCTATCGTTGACGAAGCGAGCTTCGTAGGTCTCTATGCTCATCAGGACGTATCTCGGCTTGTTGTGACGAGTGATGGAGACAGGCTGCTGGCTGGCAGCCGCGAGCACGTCTCCAAGATTCTGTTTCAGATCGGTCGATGGATAGCGTTTCATAGGCCACTCCGTTTTGCACATAATAGACAAAATAGACAAAACGGACAAGCCTAAGAAATGACAGATCTGGCGACCACGCCTGCTTTATCGACAGCCCACCCTGCCTCCCCTATAAGGGCCGGAATCGGCAAGTGAAACGCGTACAGGGCCAGCAACATGATCATCGTCACGGGCGGCGCCGGCATGATCGGCTCCAACATCGTCGCAGCTCTGAATGCGGAAGGCCATGACGACATCCTTATCGTCGACGACCTCACCGACGGCCACAAGATCGCCAATCTCGCCGACTTGCAGATCGCCGACTATCTAGACAAGGATGATTTCCTGCCCCGCATGGAGGCAGGTTCACTCGGCCGCATCGAGGCCGTCTTCCACCAAGGCGCCTGCTCGACCACCACCGAGTGGAACGGCAAGTTCATGATGGAGGTGAATTATGCCTTTTCCAAGCGGCTGCTGCATGCAAGCCAGGCACTGCGCGTGCCCTTCCTCTACGCCTCCTCGGCTTCCGTCTACGGCGGCGGCGCGGAGTTTCGCGAGGACCCGGCGCTCGAGCGGCCACTCAACGTCTACGCCTATTCCAAGAAGCTGTTCGACGACTATGTCAGGCGAACGGTGTTCGATACCGACCATTCACAGGTCGCGGGCCTGCGCTATTTCAACGTCTATGGGCCGCGCGAGGCGCACAAGGGCGCCATGGCGTCGGTCGCTTTCCACCTGGTCAACCAGGTCGAACGGGGCGAAAACCCGAAACTGTTCGGCGCCTATGACGGCTTCGGGCCTGGCGAACAAAGCCGCGATTTCATCCATGTCGGCGATGTCGCCGACGTCAATCTGTGGCTATGGAAGCGGGATCTGAGCGGCATCTTCAATTGCGGCACCGGCCGCGCCCAGCCCTTCCGCGCCATCGCCGAAACGGTGATCGACACGCTGGGCAAGGGCGAGATCGAGTTCATCGAATTCCCCGACCATCTCAAGGGCAGCTACCAGAGCTTCACGCAAGCTGATATGTCACGTTTGCGCGCGGCCGGTTACAATGGCCAATTCCGGACAGTGGAAACCGGCGTCAGAGACTATGTCGAATGGCTGAGAGCCCAACGATCCTCGTGATCGGTCCACGCTGGGTGGGCGACATGGTGATGGCGCAGTGCCTGTTTTCGGCGCTGAAGGAGCTGCATCCCAACGCCGCCATCGATGTGCTGGCGCCGGCATGGGCCGCACCGCTGGTCAAGCGCATGCCCGAAATCCGCCAGCAGATCGACTTTCCGCTCAAACCCGGTGCGCTCGAATTCACGCATCGTCGCCGCTTCGGCCGCCTGCTGCAGGGCCGCTATGACATGGCTTTTGTCCTGCCGGGAAGCTGGAAATCGGCGCTGATCCCGTTCTTTGCCCGCATTCCGCGCCGTGTCGGTCATCTGCGCGAAATGCGCTATGGCCTGTTGACCGACATCGTACCGCTGCCCGACAGCGTCAAACGACGTACCGCACAGGCCTATTTCGGCATCGCCCAAGGCGGTAGTTTCCGGGCGCCTCGACTGAGCGTGGACACGAAAAACCAGGTTGACCTGCTCGATCGCTTCGGGCTGACGCCGCAAAAATTCGCAGCACTGATGCCTGGTGCCGAATTCGGCCCGGCCAAGCGCTGGCCGAGTGAAAGCTATGCCGGGCTTGCCCGCGGCTTCATGGGCAAGGGCCTGAAGGTTGCGCTGTTCGGTTCGAAAAACGACCGCGACGTGACGGCGGAGATCGCCGCACTCGCCCCTGGCGTCGTCGATCTCGCCGGCCAGACGCGCCTGGAGGACGCCATCGACCTGATCGCTGCCGCGAGGCTCGCGGTGTCCAACGACAGCGGACTGATGCATGTCGCCGCTGCCGTCGGCACGCCGATCGTGGCCGTCTATGGCTCGACCTCGCCTGAGAACACGCCGCCGCTGGCCGAGCACCGGGAACTGGTCTGGCTTGGCCTGTCATGCTCGCCCTGCCATCAGAAAATCTGCCCGCTCGGCCACCTCAACTGCCTGAAGACGCTTGAAGTCGGCCAGGTCGCGGCGGCGGCGGACCGCCTGCTGGAAATCCCGGCCGCTGTATGAAGGTCCTCATCGTCAAGACATCCTCGATGGGCGATGTCATCCATACTTTTCCGGCCGTCGAGGATACCAGCCTTAACCGGCCGGACGTGACCTTCGACTGGTGCGTCGAAGAGGCGTTCGCCAGCATCGTGGCGCTGCACCCGGCGATCGACAGAATTCACACGGTGGCGATCCGGCGCTGGCGAAAGGCGCCGTTCGACGGCGGCACCTGGCGCGAGGCCGCCGCCTTGCGCCGAACCTTGCGCGAGTGCCGCTACGATCTGGTCATCGACGCACAAGGCCTGCTGAAATCGGCCCTGGTTGCAAGACAAGCCGGCGCTCCGATTGCCGGCTTCGACCGCTCGAGCGCGCGCGAACCGTCGGCAACTCTGTTCTACGACGTCGCCTATCCCGTGTGGCGCAACCTGCACGCCATCGAACGGACGCGGCAACTGTTCGGGCTGGCGCTCGGCTATCAGCCCGATCTTTCGACGCTGGATTCCGGAATTGTGCCGCCGGCCGGCACTCTGGCCGGCATCGCCGGGAAAACTGCCTTCCTGCTGCACGGCACCAGCCGCGAAGACAAGAAATGGCCCGTCCAGTATTGGATCGAAACCGCCCTCCTGCTGGTTGAGCGGGGAATGGCGCCGGTCACCACCTGGTCGAACGAGCGCGAGAAGGCCGTGGCCGAAGCGATCGCCAAAGCCGTGCCGTCAACGGTCGTGGTGCCGAAATCGCCGCTGGCCGAAGTCGCCGCCATCATCGGCCGCTCGACGCTGGTGATCGGCGCCGACACCGGCCTGGCCCATCTCGCCAGCGCTTTCGGCCTGCCGACGGTTGCGGTGTTCCTGGCAACCGAGCCCGGCCTCACTGGCCCGCGCGGGCCCTATGCATCGACGCTTTTGGCAGCGCCTGGGGAGAGTGTGATTCCGGCGGAGGTGGTGGCGGAGGCAGAGAGGCTAACGGCACTTAAATCACAAGCGCCGGCATAGGACCTTTCAGAATTCGCTCTGGCGAGTCGAATAGCGTGGTTCTTCGAGAACCGGAGCGGAGCGTACTTAAAGCACGTGAGCACCGGAAGCGCAGAAAGCCGCGCTAGTCGGCCGCCAGAGTAAAATTATCAAAGGTCCTAGATGAACTGCACCTGGACGATCTCATAGCCCCTGGCACCGCCAGGCGCGTTGACCTCGATGGCGTCGCCGACTTCCTTGCCGATCAGCGCGCGGGCGATCGGCGACGAGATCGAGATACGCCCGGACTTCACATCCGCTTCCTGGTCGCCGACGATCCGGTAGGTCTTCTTTTCCTCGGTGTCCTCGTCGACCAGGACCACGGTGGCGCCGAACTTGATCTTGTCGCCGCTGAGCTTGCTCACGTCGATCACCTCGGCGCGCGCGATATAGTCTTCAAGCTCGTTGACACGGCCCTCATTGAGGCTCTGCGCCTCTTTGGCGGCATGATATTCGGCATTCTCGGACAGGTCGCCATGCGAGCGCGCTTCGGAGATCGCCTCGATGATGCGCGGCCGCTCTTCCTGCTGGCGCCAGCGCAGTTCTTCCTTCAATGACGCGAAACCCTCGCCTGTCATCGGGACCTTGTTCATAATGCCTGCCTTTCCTGCTGCCACCCCCGCGTTTCGGGGGAAGCCTCGTCGATGAGTACAAAAAGAAAACGGTCCGGCAGCCTCGAGCCAACGGAACCGTGTCACCGCAATTTCCCTGAATATAGCAATATTCGCGCGTTTTTCACGCCCAAAAATTGGTTTTGCAAAAATCATCCCCGCTTTCATCAGTCGGGGGGCGGCCAGCGGGAGTGAGGGCCACAAAAAACGACCGCGATTGCTCGCGGTCGCTTCGAAGAGCCCTTGAGGCCGTCTCAACTCCTCATGAAATGGTCGATCTGCTCGGCCAACATGCCGTATTCGCGCGAACCTTTGCCGGTCCGCTTCTCGATTTCCAACAGCTGCTGCTGGGCGCCGGCCAGATCGCCGATCTGCAGATGCGCTTCGCCGAGATATTCGCGCACCAGCGTATAGTTGGGATCGATGCGCAGCGCTTCCTCGTAATAGCCGAGGCCGACGGTGACGCGGCCGGAGTGGCGGTGCGAATAGCCGAGATAGTTGAGGATGCGCGGATCCTGCTTGTTGGCCGCGAGGCTGAGCACGGCAATCGCCTCATCATAACGCCCGGCCATCGCCAGGTCGTGCCCGGCATAGTAGATGCTGTCGTCGTCCAGCATGCCTTCCTGGGGCGCGACGCACTTCTTCTTCTGCTTGTCCCAGACCATGCCCTTCTTGCATTGGGTGGTCGTATTAGTGTCGCCACCGCTGCCGGCGGCAAACGCCGGAACGGCAAGGAACTGCAGCGCGACAAGGGCAGTCGCAGCCTGGATCAGCATTCTTTTATGCATCGAAGCCTCCTGGAGGGGTGAGAATGCAACACTAACGCCGGACGGTGCGCATTTCATCCCGGAAAAATGCGTGCCGCAGAACATCAGGTGACGGATGCCGCAAATCCGCTATCATCGGCCAGGATTTCGGCACTGGGAGACTGCTCGTGCAGCGGCGGCTTGAAAAGGACTGGGAGCTTTCGATTGGCCCCGACACCGTGCGCCTGTTCATTCTCAAGGCCAAGGCGCTGAGTGCCGCCGTGAATGAAGACTATGCCGATGGCGCCGAACACGAGGTCGAACTCGATGGCGAGTCCCATGCCAGCCATCATCATGACGGCCTTGCCGAGGAAAGTTCCGAAGACCTCACCGAGGAAGAGCTGCGCGAACTGATCAACGACCTCAATGTCGATGAAGCCGCCGAACTGATTGCGCTGGCCTGGGTCGGTCGCGGCGACTACGACGCCACGGAATGGGCGGACGCGCTTGCCACCGCGCGAGAGCGCGCCAACAAGCGCACCGCAAAATACCTGCTTGGTATGCCGCTTCTCGCCGACTGGCTGGAGGAAGGGCTGGAAGCGATCGGCGCGTAACGAGGCGGTTACCGTTCGTGATGCGGCGCAAGCAACCTCCTTGCGTCGGCGCCGTTGATGGTGATGGGGTCGCCTGTCTTTTCCCGAACATGCAAAATTGCGTTGATCATGGCCATCACGGCCTTGCCGGTGGTGTCGGCAGACGCCCGGCATCGCCATCGACCTGCCAAGCCGCTGACCCCGCGGGTGGACCAGCCGCTGACACAGCGGGTCGATCAGCCCTTGAAGCCGCGGGGCGGACTGCGCCTGAAACCGCGGCGCCACAGGCAGCACACACCGAACCAGACACAACAGGAGACTCAGGCTCCGCGGCCCTCGCCTGCCGATGTTCCGGTGCTACCCGGGCCAGGTATTCCATTGCCCAGTCCCATTCCTGTGCCCGAACCACGCCCGGCGGACACTGAGGCGCCGGAAAAGCAAAAGACGGAAGGGCCGAAGACCACCGGAGCATCCGACCGGTTCAATGAAGAACAATCCCATCGGAAAAAGCAGGCACGCCCAGAGCCGTCGGCCACAGAGCCGTCAACCGATACGGAAGGCGAGCCGGAGCTGCCAGCCGTTGCGCCGACGCCGACACAGAAACCTGACACCGAAAAAGCGCCCGATGTTGAGCCCCCAACCGTCGCCCCGCAGCCACCGCAAAAGCCGGCCGATGCAGGCGACAACAAGATGCTGCCCGACCCGCGCTCGGCCGATCTGCCCGACGCCAAGATGCCCGCCGAGGAAGTCGCCTGCCGCGATCGGCTGAAGACGCTTGGCGTCGAATTCGAGGAGCGCAAGGCGGAAAGCAACCCCGAAATCGGCTGCTCGATTCCGTATCCGATCGTGCTGAAGACGCTTGGAAAGTCCCTCGATATCGGCCCCGACCCCGAACTGAACTGCAAGATGGCCGAGGCGGCTGCCCGTTTTGCCGCCGACGTGATCCAGCCGACCGCGAAAGCCGAATTCGGTGCCGACCTGAAATCGATCGACCAGGCATCGGCCTTTGTCTGCCGGCCACGCAACGGCACACAAAAATTGTCCGAACATGCCTTCGGCAACGCGCTCGATATCGCCAGCTTCACGCTGTCGGATGGCAAGAAGATCGAAGTCGGTCCGGCGCCACCCGAGAAGGACGCCAAATTCCTCGACGCCGTGCGTAAGGCGGCCTGCGGACCGTTCAAGACCGTGCTCGGACCGGGCAGCGATGCCGATCATTCCTTGCACTTCCATCTCGATCTCGAGCCTAGACAGCATGGCGGAACGTTCTGTCAGTGAGCGTGGTTGGCCGGACCGCGTGCCCCAATTCGGCCGCAGGCATGAACGCAGGCGCTGAGTTTTCCTTTACCCTTGATGGTTAAAATGCCGGACATCTGGGACAGGGATTCCGCTGATGGCCGGGATATTTGCCGCCGTACGGCAGTCGAGACGCATGTGCGCGGCAGCCGGCAGGCTGGCCGCCGGCCTTGCCCTTGTGGCGGTTTCCGCCTGCAACACCGGCAGCGTGCTATCGCTTGAACCGGCTGTCGACGTCGGCTCCCAGACTTCAACCGTGCCGCAATACACCGGCCTGCAGAAGCTCGTTCCCTCCAATCCCTATATGACGCAGGCCGCTTATCCGCGCATGGACGAGCCGATGTCGCCGGTCGAGCAGATGCCGGCCAGTGAAACCGACTGCCGCCAGCAATTGAGGCGCCTCGACGTCGCCTTCACCGACCTGGCGCCGATCCATGAAGGCCAGTGCGGCATCGACTATCCCGTAAAGGTCTCGGCCATCGGCAACATCCAGATGAAGCCAGCCGCGACGCTGACCTGCGACATGGCCGCCACCTTTGCCGGCTGGACAAAGAATGAGCTCGTCCCCTCCGCCCGCTGGCGCTATTTCTCTGGCGTCAAGACCATCCACCAGGGTTCCAGCTATTCCTGCCGCAACATCGCGGGTGAAGGCGTGTTGTCGGAACATGGCAAGGGCAACGCGCTCGACGTCATGAGCATCGAGCTCAACAACGGCGACGACATCGACGTGCGCAAGCCCGGCCTGTTTGCCTTCCGCACCCGCGGCTTCCTGAACAATGTGCGCGCCGACGGCTGCCAGTACTTCACCACCGTGCTCGGCCCCGGCTACAATTACGACCACCGCAACCATTTTCATTTCGACATCAAGAACCGCAAGAACGGTTATCGCGCCTGCCGGTAGATCGATGCCGGGTATCCTTTGCGGGAGTGCCACGCACCGCCTAATGTGATGCCGGACGTTTGAGCCTCCTTCATGAGCCAACGAAGTCTTCGGCGACGCATCACGATCTGGATGGTGGCCTTGCTGGCCGGCTATCTGGCGCTCGCCTATTTCGCGGCGCCCGAGTTCTGGACGTTCCGCGATCGCGGCTTTCGCACCCAGCGTTTCGAGATGGTGACGCACACTCCGCAAGGTATTCCTGGCGACCCGATCAATGTCGGCCTTGTCGGCACGCGGAAGGAGGTGGTCCATGCCTTCGCCGTCGCCGGTTGGGACACCGCTGACGCCGTGACCCTGAAGACTGCAATCGAGATCGGCGAGAGCGTTTTGTTCGACCACCCCTACCCCGATGCGCCGGTCAGCCGGCTGCTGTTCGGCGGCCGCGCCCAGGATCTCGCCTTCGAAAAGCCGGTTGGCGGCAGCGCCGATCGCCGGCATCATGTCCGCTTCTGGCAGACCGATGCTGCAGGCGATGATGGCCGGCCGCTGTGGCTGGGATCGGCCAGCTTCGATCGCGGCGTTGGCCTCAGCCGCGATACCGGCGCCGTCACCCACCATATCGGCCCCGACATCGATGCCGAGCGCGATTTCCTGATGCGCGACCTGGCCACCGCCGGCACACTGGTCTCGACCAGTGACATATCTGGCATCGGCGCGACAACCACCGGACGCAATGGCGGCGGCGATCCCTATTTCACGGATGGCGAGGCGATCGTCGGCATACTCAAACAGTAGATCGCGCGGCCTGGTTCGATCCGGCGCCTAAAGAGCGTCGCTGTTGTTCGCCTCATTCGAACAGGAAGGCACATACATCGAGCCCACTGTGCATATCTCGGAAGCCGAGGCGCTGCTCCATCACATCGATCAGGTCCTGAAAACCCGCCCGGGCTTCTGGTTCGAACGGACGACCTTGGTCTATGTTCATCATGACTGCCTGCGTTTTGGCTGGGTGCGAGGGGCCGACGCCTGACCGAAATACCGGTCATTCCGCAAAAACCACGCCGGACTATTTTCGAACACCGCGCCGCAATGCTATTGACCGGTCATGCTATACGTCGAAATCGCTACCGTGTTCGTCCTCATCTGCGTAAACGGCCTTTTGTCGATGTCAGAACTTGCCATCGTCTCGTCGCGGCCGGCTCGGCTGAAAGCGATGATCGACCGCGGCATCAATGGCGCCGGCCGCGCTCTCGAGCTTGGCTCGAATCCCGGCAAGTTCCTGTCCTCGGTGCAGATCGGCATCACCCTGGTCGGCGTCCTCTCCGGCGCCTTTTCCGGCGCCACGCTTGGCGAGCGGCTGGCGCAGTTCCTGGCCACGACCGGCATACGTGAGGCCGTTGCCGATCCGCTCGGCGTCGGCATCGTCGTCGCCATTATCACCTATTTCTCTCTGATCGTAGGCGAGCTGGTTCCCAAGCAGATCGCGTTGCGTGACCCTGAACGGGTGGCCGCAAGAGCGGCGCCCGCCATGACCATCCTCGCCACTGTCTCGGCACCGCTGGTTTTCCTGCTCGATTTTTCCGGCCGCGCCATCTTGTGGCTGCTCGGCCAGCGCGGCGAAAGCGAGGAGAAGGTCACCGACGAGGAGATCAAGATGCTGGTTGCCGAGGCCGAGCATCACGGCACCATTGAATCCGACGAGCGGCGCATGATCGCCGGCGTCATGCGGCTTGGCGACCGCGCCGTGCGCGCGGTGATGACGCCGCGCACCGAGGTCGACTGGATCAATTTGCAATCCGACGAGGCGGCCATCCGCAAGCTTTTGATGGAGACCCAGCATTCGCGCCTGCCCGCCGGCGACGGCGGCGTCGATGTCATGGTCGGCGTCGTCCAGACGCGAGACGTGCTGGCGGCGCTGCTTGCCGGCCTCGTGCTCGATCCGCGCAGGCATGTGCAAGCCGCACCCATCGTCTATGACCAGGCCGACGCACTGGATGTGCTGCAGAAGCTCAAGGAATCCGACGTGCCGATGGCGCTGGTGCATGATGAATACGGCCATTTCGAAGGCATCGTCACCCCGGCCGACATCCTTGAAGCCATCACCGGCGTGTTCCGGGCGGATACCGATGCCGGCGACGAGGAAAATGCCGTCAAGCGCGAGGACGGCTCATGGCTGCTCGCCGGCTACATGCAAGCCGACGAGATGGCCGACATTCTCGGCATCGACCTGCCGGAAAACCGCGACTACGAGACGGTCGCCGGCTATGTGCTGGCACACATGCACCACCTGCCGGCGACCGGCGAATGCGTCGATGCGCAGGGCTGGCGCTTCGAGGTGGTCGACCTCGACGGCCGCCGCATCGACAAGCTGATCGCCACCCGGCTGCCCGGCGCTCAGCGCGAGGCGGTGCGCTGAGCGTCAACGCGATGTGCGGCATTCGCTTTATGGTCGCCAGAAGGGCTTGGCGATCTCTTCCTCGACCTCCCGTTTCGTCAGACCGATATCGTCGATAAGATAGGGATTGTCGTTCGACACTTGCCTGAGTTGCCAGCGAAAGCGTATCCGCTCGCGCCAGCTCCGCTCGCGCAGGGTCGTGATAATACTTCGCAAGGTCGTCAGGAGCCGGCGCGACTCCGGCCCCACGGACGTTCCCGGCCGCGCTGTGGGATGCGGGGCCGAGGCACGGATATTGGTCATGGCAACCTCCATGTGATTTGAGGGCCCAGGGGTTCTCGATCGAAATGAGGTTGAATTCTGCGCGATACGGACAGCGCCGTAATTAAGCCCTCCCAAATAGTTCTCAAAACTTCCAAACCGGCTAGAACAGTTCACCGGTTCACGGAACCAGCAAACTGCTATAACCCTTTGTTTTGACGCAATTTCCCAAGGAAAGGCGCCATGCGCTTTTCCCGGGAAAACCCTTTCACACTTTTCCTGGAATTGCTCTATAGATGCGCCCTATGCAGGGATCGCGTTTTGCCTTTGGTCCGTTCGTGCTTGATCCGGGTGCGGGTACGCTGCTTCGGAACGATGTTCCCGTTGCCATTGGCTACCGCGGGCTAAGTCTGCTTGCGGCACTCGTTGGACGGCCCGGTCAAGTCCTGGGCAAAGCCGAGTTGATGGACGCGGCGTGGCCGGGGACGGCCGTCGAGGAAGGCAATCTCACCGTCCAGGTCGCACAACTGCGCAAGCTGCTTGGTCCGGCAGCCGATGGCGGCGAATGGATATCCACCGTTCCGCGCGTCGGCTACCGCTTCACGGGCGTCGTCGAACAGCTCGGCGGCGCGAAGCGAAGACCTCTGCCGCTGCCCGACAAACCGTCGATAGCCGTGCTGCCCTTCATCAATTTCAGCAACGATCCCGAGCAGGATTCCTTCGCGGATGGGTTGACCGAGGACCTGATCACCGACCTTTCAAGGATCTCCGGCCTGTTCGTCATCGCGCGCAACTCGACCTTTGCCTACAAGGGAAAGGCGATGGACGTGCGCGAGATCGCCGGGGATCTTGGCGTACGCTACCTGCTGGAAGGTAGTGCGAGACGCGCCGCGGATCGCGTGCGCATCAACGCCCAGTTGGTCGATGCGGTGAGCGGCGAACATCTATGGGCGGAACGCTTCGATCGGAGCCTGGAGGATATCTTTGCCGTTCAGGACGAGGTCACGGCAAAAATCGTCGAGGCGTTGCTTGGCCGGCTGCGCGCACCGCTGCCGCGCAACCGGCCCCAAAATCTCGAGGCCTACGACCTCTGCGTGCGGGCGCGCAAGCTGATCGATGATTCGCCGCAGACGGCGCGGGAAGCGCACCTCATGCTCATGCGTGCGGTATCCCTCGATCCGGACTACGCCGAGGCCTATCGCTGGCTTGCCATGAACCACTGGATGGGATGGGTGCATTGGGGCGAACCCATCGAGCCCAACCGTAGTGTTGCTTTGGAGCTGGCCCGCAAGGCCGTGGCGATCGATCCCAACGATGCCGGCTGCCGCTGGGTCCTTGCCAACCTGCTCGCCTATGAACGCCGCTTCGCCGAGGCGGATGCGGAATTCGCCAAAGCATTCGAGCTAGATCCGAACGAGGCCGACGCCTGGGCGACACTATCCGACATCGCGGTCCTCGCCGGGCGGGTCCAGGAGGGCCTGGAGCACATTCGCAAGGCGTTCCGGCTGAACCCGTTTCCCGCAAGCTGGTACTATCTGACGCTCGGCGCGGCGCAATATGCGGCGCGTGAATATGAAGCTGCTGTCGAAACCCTGCGCCGGGACGAAACCTATCGCACAAGCTCACGCCGTTTCCTTGCGGCAAGCCTTGCACAACTCGGCCGGTTCGACGAGGCGCGCGCGGAGGTCGAAATGTTCCTCATCAGCAACCCGCATTTCACGACCCGCCACTGGGTGATGACGGAACCATTTCGCGACGCCGCCATTCAGGAGCATTTCGTTGATGGCTTCCGCAAGGCCGGTCTTCCGGAATGACGCGCAGGCGGAGTCCCGAGCGGACGGACATGCGTCCTCAAACCGCCGCTTCGATTGGTTCGGCAAGCCGGGGATTTGCCCGCGCGGCGATCAGGCAGCCGGCGACGATCAGGCATGCTCCGGTCAGCGTGGGCCAGGTCGCCTCCTCGCCGAAGAAGAACCAGCCAAGCGCGACCGCCCAGATAAAGGCCGAGTATTCGGTCGGGATCAGATATTGCGCCTCGGCGCGGGCGTAGGCCCAGCTCATCAGGAATTGCCCTGCAAGTGACAGCCCCGTCACCCCGGCCAGCGGCAGCCAAAGATTAGTCGGCAGGGCGACGGCGAGCCAAGGTGCCGCGAGACCGAGGATGATTGCAACGCAAAGGTTCTGGAACAACATGATCTCGATAGGCTTGGCCAACTGCGCCTGTTGCCGGGCGAGGATCAGATTGTAGCCGTAGAACACCGTTGATACGAGGACCGCCGCCGTGCCAAGCACGGCATCCTGCGTAGTGCTTGCATGCCCGAACTGGCCGGCCATGATGATCGCGACGCCGGCGATGCCGGCCAACGATGCCCAGATTGCCTGGCGCCGGATTCGTTCGCCCAGCAGCAGCGCAGCGAGGAAAAGGGCGAACAAGGGCGCCACGAAGCTGAGCCCGATCGCCTCCGCCAGCGGCAGCCTGGCAAGACCCCAGAAGAAGGATATCAGAACGATGCCGACAATTGCGGCACGCAGCGCATGCAGCCTCAGCACCGGAAAGGTTGGCTTTGAGCGCGGCCCTGTCGACCAGGCAGCACCCGCGACCACGGTCGCCAGCATGCTGCGCCACAGCACCGTGTTATAGACGCCCACCGCAATGACCAGCGTCTTCATCGCCGCGTCCATCCCCGACAGCAGGAAGATCCCGAGCGCGCAGACCAGCACCGGGATCATCGGGGAAACGGCGCCGGTCAGGCTGGATGTCTTCACGGCTTCAACTCATGTGACGGATTGTAGCCGGATATCTCAAGGCAAAGGGCGGGACCAGATGGCAGGACCGCGCATATGGAGGTCCAATCCCGATTGACGTCATGTCCGCCGCGCCGCCAAGGCACCAGCACCACTTTCCCAGTCGAGCAGCGCTCCTCAAGCAGCCGGTGCACTTCACCGGCCCGGTAGAGCCGGAAGCAGCCGCTGATCGCTGCCCGAAGCCGGCCGCTGACCGCCAGTTGGAACAGCTCGGACAGGCTGGTTCTCAGCACGTCGGAGACAGCAACGGCAGCAGTGCGAAGCCTTTCAGCGACTGGTTGCGGCCGATCATCGCCTTCAGGTCCTGCTGGCGCTCTGCCAATGGGGTCGGCACCGTGCGGACGAACTCAACGAGGCGGATCGCTCACCGACCGCATCGTCCGGTCAAGACAGGCGCGGGAGGCGCACGCCTCTGACAATTGAAAAGGGCGGCGCAAGCGCCGCCCCGTATCCTTGGGAGGATAATTCGAACCGGCGGTCAGGCCGCCCTGACTTCCTCGGCAACGGCATCGGCCTGACGCGCTGCCTTGAGCACCTTGGCCCACCACGCAACATCGTTGACCAGAGCGGTAGCGGCTTGGTTCAGATGCTCGAGATCTTCCAGCTTCTTCTCGCCCTGGCGGACGGCAAGGAAATCGCCCCAGGCGATATGGACGGCGGACTTGACCGGCGCCATCTGCAATTCGACCGCATGAAGGCGGAGCTGCTCGACGGCGCGGGAACCACCGACGCTGCCATAGCCGACAAACCCGGCCGGCTTCTTGTTCCATTCGTTGGCCGCGTAATCGATGGCGTTCTTCAGCACGGCCGTCGGACCATGATTGTATTCGGCGGCCGTGAAGATAAAGCCATCGAATTCGGCGACCTTCTTTTGCCAGCGCTGTGCCACTTCATTCGTCGACGGCACCCAGGCAGAGGATGCGACCTCGTCGAAGAAGGGCAGCGGGAAGTCGCGCAGGTCGACGATCTCGACGTTGATGTCGGCATGTGACTTGGCGATCTTGGCGATCCATTCGGTCGGCACGTCGGCGAAACGCGCGGCGCGTGTCGAACCGATGACGATGGCGATTTTGGGTTTTGACATGGGGGCTCTCCATTCAGTAAAAGCTGGTATCATTTAGATACCGGCGCTATATGAGATACTGTCAACTCCCGACGCAAGGAGGCACCTTTTTGTTACTGAGGCACCCGCACCGCACCGAGGATTGTCGCGCCATCTCTGAAATCCTGCAGCGCGTCGGCGACAAATGGACCGTTTTGGTGGTTGGCAAGCTGGGCGACGGACCGCTGCGCTTCAACGAATTGCGCGCAGCCGTCGGCGGCATTTCACAGAAGATGCTGACCACGACCTTGCGTGGGTTGGAGCGCGACGGCTTCGTCACCCGCACCGTCTACCCGACCATCCCGCCGCGTGTCGACTACGAACTGACCGAGCTCGGTCACGAGTTGCTGATCCCGGTCAGCGCGCTTGGTGAATGGGCGCGCAGGAACACCGCGCGCGTGCGGGCCGCACGTGAAAAATTCGACGGCATGCATGCCTGAAATCCTTGCCTGAGCGTGGGAGGACCGGCTTCCGTCAGCCTTCGGCAGGAACCGCTTTCGGCTTGCCTTCGCCGTCCAACGCCACCATGACGAAATCGGCATGAGTGACCTTTTCCATCAGATCGGAGAGATAGCGCTGCGCCCAGGCTTCGACCTTGAGCGTCATCGAGGTGCGGCCGACGCGTTCGACATGGGTGTAGATGCACAGCGTGTCGCCGATCTTCATCGCCTTGGCGAAAGACATTTCCTTGACCGCCGCCGTCACCACCCGGCCCTTGGCGCGCTCGGCAGCGCGGATGCCGCAGGCCAGGTCCATCTGCGCCATCACCCAGCCGCCGAAGATGTCGCCGGCTGCATTGGCATCCGAAGGCATGGCCAGCGTGCGCAACGTCAGGTCTCCGATCGGCCGTCCATCCGCAAAGTGCACCATGGGGAAAATCCTTCGAGACCGGTTGCCCTCGATCCCGTAACGTCATGGCGCCGACAGGTCAACGCGCCTCTGCCGACTGCCCCCGGCGAAGGCTCACGTGACTGCTAAAAATAACGCTCAAGGTTCGAGCGAATGCGATCGAGCACGCTGTCCCCGGAAAGGTCGGGAGAGAATTCCTTGCCCGTGATTGCCTCATAAGCCTGCGCGTAGACCCGCGAAGCTTGTTCGACGATCTCGTCCGGTATTTCAGGTATGGGGTCCTTGTAAGGATCGCACCGGGCCGAGACCCACGAGCGGATGAAATCCTTGTCGAAGCTCTCCGGCCGGCTGCCGCTGGCGAGCGCCTGTTCGTAACTCGCCGCGATCCAGTACCGGCTGCTGTCCGGCGTGTGGATCTCGTCGGCGAGAATGATGGTCCCGTTCTTGTCGGTGCCGAATTCGTATTTCGTATCGGCGAGGATGAGACCTCGCTCGGCGGCGCGCTGCTGGCCGCGGGCGAACAGCCGCAAGGCATAGTCCGATACAGTATCCCACTGCGCCTTCGTGAGCAGGCCCTGTTCAAGGATCTCGACTTTGGACAGGGGCTCGTCATGACCACCGTGCGAAGCCTTGCTGGTCGGCGTGATGATCGGCTCCGCCAGTTTTTCATTGTCGCGCAGGCCGTCCGGCAGGCGCATCCCATACATATCGCGATCACCGCGCTTGTAGCGGGTCAGGATCGAGGTGCTGGTGGTTCCAGCCAGATAACCACGCACGACGATCTCGACCGGCAGGATGTCGAGCCTTGTGCCGACGACGACGTTCGGGTCGGGATATTCCAGGACATGGTTCGGGCAGATATCGGCGGTTTCCTCGAACCAGTACCGTGCCGTCTGAGTGAGGATCTCTCCCTTGAACGGGATCGAAGTCAGGATGGTGTCGAAGGCGCTGAGGCGATCGGTGGCGATGATGATGCGCCTGCCATCCGCCAGGTCGTAGTTTTCGCGGACCTTGCCGCTGTAGTGGCCCGGAAGTTCGGGAATGAACGCGTCAGGAAGGGTCCGCATATGATTTCCTGCCTTCCGCAGATTGGCCAGAGCATGATTCCGAAAAGTTGCAGAGTTTTCGGAAAAAATCATGCGCCAAAGTAATGCCACGCATAGGCCGTCGAGCCGGTGCATATCAAGCGCGATTGTCGCGAATCCCCGCAAACCCGACCAGTTCGACGGTCGCTTTTTTCACAACTGATGCCGGAAGGCACGGCGACGCGGTGAACCCATGGCGTCTAGGCTGCGCCAGATTTCCGGCGCCGCCCAAACCAATCGTGCAGACCCATCATGCAGACCTATGATTTCATCATCGTCGGCTCCGGCTCGGCCGGCTCGGTCCTGGCCGACAAACTCTCGGCCTCCGGCCGCTTTTCGGTGCTGGTGCTGGAGGCCGGCGGCACCGACCGCCGCTTCTACGTGCAGATGCCGCTCGGCTACGGCAAGACCTTCTTCGATCCTGATGTCAACTGGAACTATAAGGCCGAGCCGGACCCGGGCCTTGCCGGCAATGCCGACCACTGGCCGCGCGGCAAGCTGCTTGGCGGCTCGAGCTCGATCAACGCCATGGTCTGGATCAGGGGCGCGCGCGAGGATTTCGACGCCTGGCGCGACGCCGGCAATCCCGGCTGGGGTTATGACGACCTGTTGCCCGCCTTCAAGGCGCTCGAGGACAACCAGGCCGGCGCCGACCAATGGCGCGGGCTCGGCGGACCGCTGCACATCACCGACTGTGCCGACACCGTCCACCCGCTGACCAGGCGCTATCTCGCTGCCGGCCAGCAGGCCGGCCTGGCGCTCAACCCGGATTTCAACGGTGCCGTCCAGGAAGGCGTCGGCGTCTACCAGATCTCGACCCGCAACGGCCGCCGCATGTCGGCGGCGCGCGCCTTCCTGCGCCCGGCAATGAGGCGCGCCAATGTCCGCGTCGAGATGAACGCGCTGGCGACCAGGGTCCTGTTCGAGGGCATGCGCGCCGTTGGCGTCGAATATCTGCAGAACGGCGAGACGAAGACGGCGCGTGCCGGCCGCGAGGTCATATTGTCGGGCGGTTCGGTCAACTCGCCGCAATTGCTGCAGCTGTCCGGCGTCGGCCCGTCCGCTCTGCTTGGAGGGCTGGGCATTCCCGTCGTTCACGCCAACCAAAATGTCGGTGCGCATCTGCAGGATCATGTCGGCATCAACTATACCTTCAAGGGCCGGCTGCCGACGCTCAATCAGATCCTGCGTCCGTGGTGGGGCAAGCTCTTGGTCGGCATGCAATACATCCTGACGCGTTCGGGCCCGCTGTCGCTGTCGATGAACAATGCCGGCGGCTTCTTCCGCACCGACCCGGCGGCCAGCCGGCCCAACATGCAGCTCTATTTCCAGGCCTTCTCGACCGTCATTCCCAAGAGCGGCGAGCGCCCGATCCTGACGCCGGATCCATGGCCGGGCTTTTCCATCGGCCTGTCCAATTGCCGCCCGTCGAGCCGTGGCGAGATCATGATCCGCTCCAGCAACCCGCGCGACTACCCCAAAATTGTCGCCAATGCCTATTCCACCAATGCCGATGTCGAGGAGATGCTGGCAGCGGTGAAATTCGTGCGCAAGATCGCCTCGATGCCCGCCATGGCCGAGATCATCGAGGAAGAGGTCCTGCCCGGTCCGTCGATCACTTCCGACGCCGATCTGATACAGGATTTCCGAAAGCGCTCGGGGACCGTCTATCACCCGGTGTCGACCTGCCGCATGGGGCCGGATCGCGCGCGCGCCGTCGTCGATCCGCGTCTCAAGGTGCACGGCATCGAAGGCTTGCGCGTCATCGATGCCTCGATCTTTCCCGACAACATCACCGGCAACACCAACGCCGCCTCGATCATGACCGGTTGGAAGGGCGCCGAGTTGGTTCTGGAGGACCAAAGATGAAGATCACCGACGTCAAGACCTGGGTTGTCGGCAACCCGCCGCCCGGCATCGGCGGCAAGTATTTCATCTTCGTCAAGCTCACCACAGACGGCGGCGTGGTCGGCTATGGCGAGGCCTACAACGCCACCTTCTCGGCCCATGTCACGGCGAGGATGGTCGAGGACATGGCCGAGCGCTATCTCGTCGGCCGCGATCCGCACGACATCGAGAACTTCTTCCGCCGCGCCTATTCCTCGGGTTTCACCCAGCGTCCCGATGTGTCCGGCATGGGTTGCTTCTCGGCGCTGGAGATGGCCTGCTGGGACATTATCGGCAAGGAGGCCGACAAGCCGGTCTACAAACTGCTCGGTGGCCAGGTGCACGAGACGCTGCGCTCCTACACCTATCTCTACCCGCACACCGGCAGCGTCCATTCCGAGGACGCGCACGGCAAGAACGTCTACAACGATCCCGATCTCGCCGCCGCCTGCGCGCTCGAATATGTCGAGCAGGGGTTCAACGCCGTCAAGCTCGATCCAGCCGGCCCCTACACCGCCTTTGACGGCCACCAGCCGCGGCTTGTCGACATCGACCTGTCCACCCGTATGGTCAAGGCGATCCGCGAGGCGGTCGGCACGCGCGCCGACATATTGTTCGGCACACACGGCCAGTTCACCGCCTCCGGCGCGCTACGCATGGCGCGCGCCATCGAGCCTTATGATCCGCTTTGGTTCGAAGAGCCGGTGCCGCCTGACATGCCAGAGGTCATGGCCCAAGTGGCCCGCGCGACCTCGATCCCGATCGCCACCGGCGAACGGCTGACGACTAAATTCGAGTTCGCTCGCGTCATCGAGAACTGCGCCGCTACCATCCTGCAGCCGGACCTCGGCCGCTCGGGCGGCATCCTGGAAACCAAGAAGATCGCCGCCATGGCGGAGGCCTACCACATCCAGATCGCCCCGCATTGCTACTGCGGACCGATCGTCGGTGCCGCCAACATCCAGTTGGCGGTGACGCTGCCCAATTTCCTCATCCTCGAATCGCTGAAGCAGTGGGACGGGTTTCACGCCACGCTGCTGAAGAAGAAGATCGAGTGGCAGGACGGCAACGTCATCCCGTCGAAGGAGCCCGGCCTCGGCGTCGAACTCGACGAGGCGGTCTGCGACGCGCATCCCTACACGGGCAAGGAACTGCATCTGCAGATGATGCAGACGCCGCTGATGCCATGAGCGAAAGCTACGCCTTCATCGGCCTTGGCCATCT
Organism: Mesorhizobium sp. M0830; assembly: GCF_040319965.1. Classification (NCBI taxonomy): domain Bacteria; kingdom Pseudomonadati; phylum Pseudomonadota; class Alphaproteobacteria; order Hyphomicrobiales; family Phyllobacteriaceae; genus Mesorhizobium; species Mesorhizobium sp. M0830. The sequence goes on from NZ_JAMYOR010000005.1 coordinate 94,606, forward strand.
CGGCGGCAACCTTGCCGCCAGCCTGATCCGCAACGGCTTTTCCGTGACCGTCTTCGACCGTGATCCCGCCGCTGTCGAGTGCCTCGTTGCACTCGGCGCCTCCGCTGCGAACAGCCCCGCCGACGCCGCCGCACGGGCCGGCAACGCGATCACGTGCCTGCCGTCGCCGAAGGTCAGCGAAGCGGTGCTGGCCGGCCCCGGTGGATTGCTCGAAGGCCTGCCGAAGGGTGGCACCTGGATCGAGATGTCCACCAATGGCCGCGACGAGATTCTTCGCCTCGCTGCCCTCGCTTCGGCCAAGGGCGTCGAGACGCTGGAATGCCCGGTCACCGGCGGCGTGCACCTGGCGGCGGCCGGAAAGATCACCGCGCTGGTCGGCGGCGATGCGGCGCTCCACGAGCGTCATCGCCCGGCGATCGAAGCGATGTGCGCGAAGTCCTTCCTGATGGGACCAATCGGGTCGGCGGCGGTGATCAAGGTCATCACCAACATGCTCGCCTTCATCCACCTTGTCGCCGCCGGCGAAGCGCTGATGCTGGCCAAACAAGGCGGTCTCGACCTCGCCCAATCCTACCACGCCATCGTGGCCTCCTCCGGCAACAGCTTCGTTCACGAGACCGAAAGCCAGCTCATTCTCAACGGCTCCTACGACATCGGCTTCACCATGGATCTGGCACTGAAGGACCTTGGCTTCGCTCTCGCCATGGGCGAACTGTCAGGCGTGCCACTCGACCTCGCCACGCGCGTCAATACGATTTTCGAACAGGGCAAGGCTGCCTATGGCGGCAGCGCCTGGTCGACCCAGATCGTCAAGTTGCTGGAAGATGCCGTCGGCACCGACCTCCGTGCCCCTGGCTTTCCGGCCAAACTAGCGATCTGACGCCGGGCATGAAACCACGCGATTTCAATAGGTTGGATGGGCGGGCGAATCCATCTGAATCAACCCGTTAACGACTTGATTCAGTATCTGAGCGTCAGAGCGCCGGGCAAGATCTCGAAGGTCGCGGGTATGCGTCCGGGCGACTCGCCGTCTATGTCGACCAGCGCGCCGTTCTTCTCCACATCGCCGAGCGGCTCGACCACCACTTTCCTGCCGCGCAGGATGGTGATCGCTGGATGATTGCGGTGCCGGCCGCCATAGAGCAGGCGGATGTCCCAGATCAGCTTCAGCTTGCCGGCGGCGCGCAAGATAACGATGTCGAACTGCCCGTCGGTCAAATCGGCATCTGGGGCGATCATCATGCCGCCGCCGAAGAATTTGCCATTGGCCACCGCCACCAGCGCCATGCGCGCCTCGACCGGGGCGCCGTCATCGACGGTGATCCTGACGTCCTGGAAGCGGTAGCGGATGAATTCGACCACGGTGCGCCACAGGAACAGCGCCTTGGCCGACATCCTGCCCTTGCGCTTGTCGGCATTGACGGCACGGTCGGTGGCGCCGGACAGGCCCAGGCTGGCGATGTTGATGAAGTGGCGGCTGGCCAGCGCGCCATGGTCGTCGATGTAGCAGATGCGGCCGGCATCGACCTTGCGCGCCTTGGCTTCAGCGATCCGCTTCAGCACCGCGTCCACCTCTTTCGGCAGGCCGAGGCCGCGCGCGAAATCGATGCCGGCGCCGCACGGCAACAGACCGAGTTCGGTCGTCCTGCCGCCCTCCTGGATCGCCTGCAGCAGCCCGTCGGCCACTTCGCTGGCGGTGCCGTCACCACCGGCAGCGATCACCAAATTGAAACCTTCAGCCGCAAGATCGAGCGCCAGCCTTTCTGCATCGCCTTCTGCCTGCGTTTCGCGCAGTTCGAATTCGCCGAAATGACTTTTCAGCGATGCCGCGACATCGGGCCAATGCCGTTTCAGCCGGCCGCCGCCGGCAATCGGATTGAGAACCACCCCGACTTTCAAAAGCACCCTCCCGCAAAGACATCGAAGCGCTCGGCACCTCGAATCCTTTGCCGGCATTGAAGCCCGCACCGGTCGGCAGGGCAAGGCCGAATGTCTACCGATGCCGCCCACCCTATGACGGATCGGAAAATCGCATTCTCCTTGGTTGGTCCCCGATAATCCCGCTATCCACAGGCCCTTGGCCATTTCGCAAAGCCCTTACCCGGCATAAGTTAAACCCATCTCAGGCGGCTACCGATCGCCCAGCCGAAAGGCGAAGTGAAAGGCGGATTTCCTGAGGCCCGTACGGACCGAAGCGAGAGCAGGCTTGCCTGTTTCGAGGGTCGGAGCCGAGACCTACGGGGCCGCGGAAAGCGTGCTAACGCCGACGGCGGACCGATGCTGCCATGAAGGACGGCAAAAACCTTCGATGGTGCGCAGGGCAAAGCTCGCAAGGGTGGCGACCGGCGTGGTCCCGAACGGACGCTGCTTTCGGGTGGCGGACTGGCAGGACCGTCAAAATCAAGGCCGGCAAGGCGCGACGACTTTACGGAAGTTGCTGCCGCGACCGTGTCCTGATCTGACAGGGAGGCGCTGGGAGAGATCCCGGCGCCGACTGTCTTTTCTCCCTTCGACGCCCTCTGCCGGCGATCTTGCGAGTGCCGCTTCACCGCGCGTTAAAATCGGTTAGTATCGCCTGGTCAGAGCCCGTTTGAAAACGCGCTCTGCCGAGTCGGACGGCGTGGTTTTCGAGAACCGAAGCGCAGCGGACCTTTGGGTCCGTGAGCTCAGTTCTACTGCGACGCAGTAGAACGGGGAAGCGCAGGAAACCGGGTCAGGCGGCTGGCAGAGTAGCGATTGCAAATGGGCTCGTAGAAGGGGGACACTTCATGACGCTGATCCAGAAGCTTGCCGTTGCCTATGCCTTCCTGTTCTTCGGCGTCGTCGCAATCGGCTACATACCGCCGTTCAACGATGCCGACGGCAATCTGTTCGGCCTATTCTCCCTGCAATGGTATGATGATCTGCTACACGCCTTCTCCGGCATCTGGGCGCTGGCCGCCGCCTTCATCTCGCACCGCCAGGCCGTGTTCTATTTCAAGCTGTTCGGTTCGGTCTACCTGTTCGACGGCGTGCTCGGGCTGATTACCGGTTCCGGCTGCCTCGATGCCGGCATCTTCATCAACGGCTTCCGCTCCCTCAACGACATCGAGTTCCCGGCCCGCTTCTTCGCCAACCTGCCGCACATCGTCATTGGCGGCTTCGCCGTCTATGTCGGCTTCTGGCTGGCAAAGCGCATACACGATCATCTTGCCACGGCCTGATCGGCCATGTTCTTGTTTCGCTGGCTAAAGCGCATCATCAAGACGATCCTCTCGCTGATCGTCATCGTTATCCTCATCCCTATCGCCGGGCTGAGCTATGGCTTCCTGACGACGTCGTCGCTCGACAAGGCGCCGCTGCCCGGCATTGCCGACGGCGCTCCGCCCAAGGCGCTGGCCGACAAGGTCCGCGCCGAGATCCCCGGCTACCAGCGACCGGAGGAATCGACCTTCCTCACCTATCCGGAATGGGCGATCGTCTACGCCGCGCGCGAATATGCCGGCTTCGTCGCCAAGGACCAGCCGAGCGGCTTCCCCTACTGGTCCTATGTCGGCCGCTTCTGGCAGGACTACGCCATGGTGATCCGCGCCAGTTCTCCCTACAAGTTCAACTACGCCAACCACCAGATGCTGGTCATCATCGGCACCAGCCACTCGATCGAGCATATCCTGCAATGGACCTATGAGAACACTGTCGGCCGTATCACCGAGGCGACAGCAGGCAAGCGAACCGCCGTCGACATCTATCAGGCCAAAATCGCGGCCGATTATGCAGGGTTTCTCGACCAGGTGCCGTGGTACCAGTTCCCCTATGCCGAGAAACGCGCGGGCCTGTTTGCCGTGCAGCCGGCGCCGGGCGACAGTTCCATCCGCACCAGCGAACGCAAGCTGGCATTCGGCCTCGCCGACACCATCAAGCAGGCCTATGCCGACCTGATCAAAAAGGCGCTTGCCGCCACGACGAACCCGGCCTTTCTCGATATCCATGTCTGGGCCAAGGGGCCGGTCGGTGAAGCCACGCGCGACGAGCCGGACACCTTGCTCGAACGCGACCTGGGGGCCTATGGCACCATTTTCGTCACCAAGCGCTATCAGGTGTTCACCGAAATGATTCCGCGCCTGATCGACAAGGGCGTGTCGTTCGTTGAGATCGGCGGCAACGACGAGATCATGGTCACCATGCTCTCCACCGACTCGATCGCCATCCCCGAAGGCATGCGCATCCTGTTCAGCTATCCTCTGCCGGCAGATCCGGCAACGCGCCGCACCGGCATGATCGTCGCCGTACGCAAGCTGCATCTCGTGCTGCCGGCGCTGATCAAGTCGGGCGCCAGGCTCGAACATGTCTATGACTACTGAGACGATCCGGCCACGTTCCGCAAAGATCGGCTATCGCGAGCGCCCCGCCACGCTCATTCCACAATCGCGGCCAAATCCCGCCTTGTTCACGCGCGATGGAATGTTGCATGCACCTGAATGAGCTGCCAGGGAGCCATCTCGAAGGGACGAGACTGTGATCAAGACCGCCCTTGTCGCCATGACCATCGTCGGCTGCGACTGCGACGCCAAGCTTTGCGAATATATCGGCGAGACGCCGGCCAAGTGGTCGACCGTCGCCGAGTGCGAAGCCGCGATGAAAAGCCAGATGCTGCACGAGCGCAATTTCAACTATCCGCTCGTCTCCGGCATCTGCCGCACGAAGGGCTCGTCGTCCTCTTCGCAACTGGCCGCGACCGCGTCGCGCCCGGAATTGAAGCCCGCCAGCCGAATTGTCAGGACCGAAAGCCCATTGCCGCCTGAACTGAGCCACCGGCCGAGCGTCTCGGTCGGTTCGCCGACGACGGCCATGGAAGCGGACGCCGCCCGGCCCGTCGCCTACGAACAGGTGGTCGATGGCGGAACCGGCGTGCTCTATCGCACGAAGAACGGCTACGCCGTGGTCAAGACCGATCTTGGCCGCGCCGCCTCGGCGACCGCCGACGCCGCGAAACGCTCTGTGAACTGGCTGGCCGGACTGGTGCCGAAGGGCCTGTAATCCCGCAAGCGTCTCGGTTTGACGACCGCAACATGCGGCATCCTATCGTCGCACCGGGTGTCCGTGATTAGGCAGGCACATAGGTCAACCTGATCACGTCATCGCCAATCAGGTCGCTGGCCACAAAGCGAAGCGGCGGCCGCGGGCCGGCGAAGAATGGCTTACCATGACCAAGCACGAACGGATGGAGGTAGAGTTGGTACGCATCGATAAGACCAAGGTCGGTCAGGCTTCGTGCCAGGTTTGGTCCAGAAACTGAAATCTCCCCAGCGAGTTGGGCCTTAAGCCCACGTATCACCGCCTCGACGTCGTCCGCGACAAGGGTGGCGTTGGGGCCGACCGACTTCAGCGTGCGCGACACAACCCATTTCGGTTGGCTCCGCCACGCCGCCGCGAATTCACGCGCCTCCGCGCCCCACTCTGGACTGTCTTCGTCCCAATAGCGCATCACCTCGTACATGCCGCGACCGTACACACTGCCGCTCAGGTTGCGCACTTGCTCTATCCAGTGCCGAAAGATCGTGGGCCCTGACGGCATTTTCATGTGGTCGACGTAGCCGTCGAGGGACTGGTTCATTCTGAAAATGAGCTTCGCCATGCTGTAAGACCTCCAATTCAGGGGTCGTCAGAATAACTTCGGGCGCCGTTACGCAAAAGTGTGGACCCCAGCCGAAATCCAAACTGAGAGGCGATCCTAGCCCCCCTGCAATTTAACTTTCAGGCTCTGCCAGAACTTGTCGATCAGCGGCTTTTCGGTCGCCACGTCCTCTTCGGCAATGCGGGTGATGAACAACAGCCCATGTTCGGCAACGCCGGAGCCGACGATCTCGAAATCGGCCGTGTCAGTGCGTGTCTTCACCTGAGCGCGAATGCCGGTCAATTCCTTGCCGTCGGCGAGCTTGCGCGTCGTCGGCTGCTGCGTCAACTCAGCACCGGCCTGCACCGATTCCTTGGTCATCTCCTGCAGCATCAGCTGGCTGAGCGACACCGGATTCATCTTGCCGTATTCCTGCACGACGACGATCGTGCCCAGCGCCGACGCCATCAGGTACTGCGTGATATCATCGCCGAGATCAGTCTTGGTCACCGAAATGTCGCTCGGATGGACGAAGGAGAAATCGCTGCCGGAAAAGGTGGCGAAGTCGTTGCGCTCGAGCGTCACCTTGCTCTTTCTGCCGCCGGGCAGCGTCATGCTTGTGCTCTCGCCGGGATCGATATCGACGGTCACACCGTCGATCGTCAGCTTGAAAGCCTTGATATCCTCGGCCTGGACCGGTCCAGCGCACAGCGCAATGAGGGTGAGTGCCGCCGCCGATACCATCCGCATGGGTTGTTCTCCTGCTTTTTATGCCACCCCGCTCAGCGCCTTGATGGCACGGTAGAAGGTCGAGGAAAACAGTTCCGTCGGGTCATATTGCCGCTTTGTCGCCAGGAAGGCCGGCAGTTCGGGATAGGAGGCCAGCAACTCCTTGGCCGTATAATGCAGCTGGTAGGGCAGGAAGAACCGGCCGCCATATTTGATCGTCACATCGATCAGCGCCCGGGTCAGCGCCCGCATCCTGGCATTGCCGTCGGCATCGGTCGGCTGGTTGATGTAGAGCACCAGCGAATAGGCCGGCTCCGGCGCATAGGTCAGCGCCACATCCTCCTTGTGAACGATGCGCACCGAGGCGTTGAGCACCGGCAGCGACTGATTGCGCAGGATCTCGCGGGCTTCCGTGATGAATGGATTATACGCGGCGCGTGGAATAAAATATTCGTGCAGAATGTCGGTCTCATCCAAAAGATCGTTGAACAGATACGGTACTGAATCGTGCATCGGGTTGTTGCGGGTGACGAGGCAGGCCTCGCCTTCGGCCATGGCCGAGGTGCGCGCCACCGTGCAGCTTTCGAATTTCGGCTCCAGCGTCTTTTCGGTGAACCACTTCAGCTCCTGGAACAGGCTGCCCCATTTCGCCATGTTGATGATCACGCGCTTCAGCCCGACCGAACCCGGCTCGCCGATCGCGGGCTGATCCGCCGGCGCCTGGTCGGCCACCTTGTCATAGCGGTAGACGATCATGTCCTCGAGGAAATTGCCCGGCGCCGTCGACAGATGGCCGTAAAACAGACCGATCGTCCTGTTCGGCTCCAGCACCTCGGCGAAGAATTTCGGGAAATCGTCGGATTTGATGATTTCGCGAGAGGTCCGGTAGACGGCGTTGTCAACGATATCGAGAGTCGCCTCCAGCACAACGCCGAACAGGCCGTAGCCGCCGACGACGTGGCGGAACAAATCGATATTCTCGCTGGGCGAACAGGTCGTCACCGAACCGTCGGCCTGCATCACACGCATCGAGCGGATCGAGCTTGCCACCGAACCCGCCTGATGGTCCATGCCGTGCGCATTGACCGACAGCGAGCCGCCAACCGAAAAGATGTCGGTCGACTGCATCGCCTTCACCGCGAAACGCGGATGCAAGAGGTTCTGGATGTCGTGCCAGCGCGCACCCGGCTGCAGCGTCATGGTCTCCGCCACGGCGTCGACGGTCACCTTGTTGAATTTTCTGAGGTCGAGTACCAGCGCATTGTCGTCGAAGGCATGCCCGCCCATCGAATGGCGGATGGCCGCCAGCGAGACCTTCAAGCCATTGGCGCGCGCGAAGGCCAGCGCCTTGGCGATGTGCTCTTCCTCGCTGACTTCCACCACGCCATAGACCGGCGTCTGCGACAGGCCGCTGGCATCGTTGATGTCGCCGCCCTTTGCCGACCAGGGCAGCGATGCGTCAAAGGCCGGCGCATTCTCCAGCGGCTTCAGCGGCAGCGCGATGCCGTCGATATCGGCGATGCGGCCTGCGTTCTTCGGTCCCAAAGGCCCGCGCGCCAGCCGTGCCACGGTGTTGCCGCCCCACAGCACCGCGCCGCCAACGACAGCCGCACCGAGTAGCAATCGCCGCGACAGCCGAAATTCTTTTTGTTGCCCAGCCATGGATATCCCCCGTTGGCCAAGGGATAGCGCGGCCTCCTGGCAAAAACCATAGCGGTCGGTCGGAAGAGCCTTCCGCCAGAAAATCGATATGAATTATGGTCGGCTCACTTACGCCAAAAAACCGAATGGAACTCGCGCCTGGGTTGCAATCTCGGAATGAATGCACCATGGTGGCCGCGACTACGGTGAGGGGCCTTCCATGAAGCTTGCAATCCGGACCATGATGTCCCTGATGCTGGCGCTTGCTACGGCATCGGCCGGTGCACAAGGCGCGGACCCAGGCGACGACAAGACGGTTATCTTTACCCCGGGCGATCCCGACATGGCGGCGGCGACCGCGCAGGCACTCGCCAGCCTGGATGAATTCCTGGCGCTGTCGGCGGCACCTCCCTCCGGAACAGACAGGTTCAAACTCAAGGTCAAGGTGCGGGACGGGAATGTCACCGAACATTTCTGGGTCATACCGTTCCGCCGCACCGAGACCGGATTTGCTGGCATTTTGGCGAACCAGCCGGAGGAAGTGCGCAACGTCGTCCTCGGCCAGAACATAGAATTCACCAGGGACGAAATTTCCGACTGGGGATACACAAGCGACGGCCATCAGGTCGGCAGCTTCACCGTCTGCGTGATGTTCAAGAAAATGTCGAAAGAAGAGGCGGACTACATGCGCGACAAATATGGTTTCGACTGCTGACAGCGAGGCCCGATTAACTGATCTCGTCCTTCGCGCCGATTTTTCGCACCAGCGCCGCCGTCGCCAGCATCGCGCCCATGTCTGATATCATCGGCGCGACATGCGTGGTGTAGTCGAGCGGCACCGAAATAACCGGCAGCTCGAAGAAGTTCTTTGTCTGCGGCAACAGCAGGAAGCCATCGCTGCCGTTAAGCGCGACGCGGGCCGGGTCGTCCGGCCAGGTTTCGCCAAGCCATTTCAGGGCCTGCGCCAGGCGGCCTGTCACCAGCGACCGCGCCGCCTCGACGTTGTCACTGCGGAATTCATAAGCAGCGTCGAGTTGGGGCACACCGGACGACAAATCCTGCATCTTGCCGGCGAACATGCCGCGGAAGAAGCCGACGACGGCATTGGTCCGGCGCGTCGCCACCAATACCCCCGGGAACGGCTCGATCGCTTCGAAAGCGACAATGACACCCTTGAAGACTGTCGATGAATCCTTGCCCGACCCTACTCGCAGTTCTGCTTCGTAAAGCTCGAACGGAAACTCTTCGTAACGGCCCGAAACGACATCGTCGAACGACTGCTTGTTGAAGGCGCCGACCGCCTCGCGCGGCAGCCGGTCGAAAGAGTTCGGCGTCACGCCGTGCTGGTAGCGCATATCTGCGATGAAGCCGAAGATGATTGGCAGCAGCGTCTCGCGGAAAGATTGCTGCAGCCGCGTCGCCGGTTTCATTGCCTGGAAGTAGAGCACGCTCGAAGCCACCAAGCCGATGCCATAGAGAAACACATGTGGCGTCGAGAACCATTGCTCGTTGGGGTCGGCGACCTTGTTGAACAGCCACGCGACCAGCATCACGGACACCAGCACCAGCCCGACGAACATCGGCGCCCGCCAGCGCACCTGCCGGACCGCCGAGGCCCTCGCTGCCTCATAGGCCTCGAGATCCTTCCGGATGCCGGCAATCACCGCCTCGTTCGGCATGAAATCCGCTGTTTCCACCGCCGCCCCCGCAAGCCTGCCTCTGCCGTCGCATGATAGTCGGTTTTGCAGGGGCCGCCAGACGGTTAAGCGGCGACGCCCCCTTCGCTTGAAGAGGCAGGAAAGATCGCTCTCAGCCGACCCTCGGCCTTGCCGCGCATTTGCCCCACCAGTGCCTCCACCGGTACCAGCCGCTCATGGTCGCCGGCGCGCAGGCGCATGAAGGGATGCAGCCGGTAAGACGCAACGGCACCGCGCGAGCCACCATCGGCACTGACATCGACGACAAGGATGCCACCGATGCGACCGGGCCATGGCTGGCGGGCAAGGGCTGTGCCTAGGAAATCGCCAAGCCCATAGGCAACGATCGTCCCGTCGATCCGCTCAACCGGCTGCACGACATGGGCGTGATGGCCGGCGATCAGCCCGACGCCTTGCCCGACCAGTCGCCTGGCCAACGCTCGTGTTTCAGCGCGCGGAAAATGCCTGAACTCCCAGTCCCAATGCGGCACGGCGCAAAGAAGATCGACACCGTCACGCCGCCGGCGGACCTCGTCACTGTCCATCGATACGCGCCCGGCGAACAGATTTTCATCGACGTTGCGCCACAGCGTGAAGGCGGCGAAGCCGATATCAAGCGGTCCGACCTGGACAGGCACCACCGGGCCATTGGCGGCCAGGCCGACCGTGCGGATCCCAAGTCGCTGCAACGCCCCGACCGTCTCGTCGAAACCGGCGACGCCCTGGTCGAACACATGATTGTTGGCCAGCGACAGCACGAGCTTTTCGCGCGCAATACCAGCCGCCGCCAGCGCCTCGGCCAGGAAGAGTTCGCTCATCGCATGATGGGTGCCAAGCTTCGTTCCCAGGACCGCACTTGGTCTGTCCACAACAGGGCTTTCGCAATTGCCGATCACCAGATCGGCCGCGCCGAGCAGCGCCTTGACCTCCGGGGCGCAGTCCGGCGCGCCGCGGTTGGCCACCGCCGAGATGTCGCCGACGAAGACCAGCCGCACCGCCTGCTTTGGCGGCGGATCCATCAGCGTTCCCGCCATCGGCGCAAAATCTTGCGCGTCGCCGGCCAGCGACGGCTTCAGAAAACGTGGTAGCCAGGACAGCTTGTAGGAAAACGGATAATTCGACACGCGGCGCCCATTTGTTTGCCTTGTGTAGACCGTCCTCGGGACGGGTTGAAGCGCGACGCTCCAAATGGTGTATATTTGCTCTGCGCGACAAAATATTGGGGGGAAAGATGACACGACTGGCAAGCCTGCTGACATCCGCTTTCATGCTGATTGTGCCGCTGTCTTCCGCATCGGCGGCAGTGCCCGAAGCGGCATCCGCTCTGTTCGAGGCGAAAACGGTGGCCGGGCGCGACAGCGCGCTGTCGACGCTGGAGGCCGCCGCGCCAAAAGACCCGACATCAGCCTATGCCGCCGGCGCCGGCGAGTTCTTCACTGCGCTGGAAATCCTGGCCAGCGGCCTCCATCGCCATGGCTTCGAGAGCCCGCAATCCTTCATGCTGCCGCTGATGCGGCTGCCGGTGCCGGACAATCCCAACCCCGAGCCGCTGACCTATGAGCAATTCCGTGACATCCTGGTCGCCTTCCGCGACCGGTTGGAAAAATCCGCCGCAACGTTTGCGGCGGTGCCGGCGGACGCCGATATCGGCATGGCAATCGACCTCACCCACACCGGCATCGACCTGAACGAGGACGGCACGATCGCACCTGATGAAAGCATGGCGGCGATCATTGCCTCACTGTCACACGGCGGCATCTCGTCGGACGCCGCCGCCCCCACCCTCACATTCCGCTTCGACCGCGCCGACGGTTTCTGGCTGCAGGGCTATGCGGAGTTCCTGATGGCGCAGACCGATTTCTGGCTGGCGCATGATTTCAGGAGCACTTTTGACGGCTCGTTCCACATGCTGTTCCCGCGCGCCAAGCTGCCGTTGCAGGACATTCTCGTACCGCCGGCCGGTGATATGGGCAGCAGCATCTTCTCCTCGGAGTGGCGCATCGCTGATTTCATCTCGCTGGTGCATCTCGTCAACTGGCCGGTGATCGAGCCGGAGCGCCGGCAAGCGGCGCGCCGCCATCTGCTGGAAATGATCCGGCTGTCACGCGAGGACTGGAAGGCGATCCGCGCCGAGACCGACAATGACCGTGAATGGCTGCCGGGTCCGCAGCAGAAAGGCGAGAACCCGCTCACAGGCCTCGACGTCGGCGAGGAGCAGGTCCAGGCCTGGCTCGCCACCTTGACCATGGCCGAGGACCTCCTGGAAGGCCGCGTGCTGCTGCCGCATTTCCGCATTGTCGATAAGGGCATCAACATGAAGCGGTTCTTCGACGAGCCCAAAAACTTCGACCTGGTCCTGTCGATCACCGGCCCGGCAATCGCGCCCTATCTCGAAAGCGGCAGGATCCTGACCAGCGACGATTTCGACCAGATCCAGCGCCAATTCGGCGGCGGTGGTTTTCTGACCTTTGCCCTGTGGTTCAATTGAGGTGCCACTGAAGGCGGCCGTCCAGGCGAAGAAATTGTGACAGGCAGGCAACAGTTCTACCTGAGACAGGCGCCCATTTGGGCAATTTTCACCGGCAGCCGCTTCGTTCCATTTATCGCTGACCGCGCCGCGAAAGAATTTAGAAACGGCTGTTTTGCTTGACTCGGCGATCAAAAGCAGGCAGCAAAACTGCGTCGGAAGGGCGACAACACCACTTTCCTGGCCGTGGACGAAGCCTTATTTGGCCTAAATCCACATCTCGACGTTGGTTTTGAGAGGGATTGATTAACCAACTTTGTCCATATTTTGAAGCAATCGGCAACCAATGACAGACGCGGCAAACGCGTCGGGGACCACCTGGGATCACTCACAGAATGGTCGTCGCGGCTATCACAGCCGCGGACGTGGGAGCCGCTTGGAGCACGATTGGTTGCATGGCGTTGTTGAGTAAAAAAATTGTCGGGGACAAGCGTTGGGACGGCGAGAACGCCTGTGACGCGCCACGTGCCTCTTCCTTCACCCCTGAACGGATCGTCCGCTGGGTCGCGGTGCCCGGCGCCAGTGCTGCCGTTGGCCTGTGGTTGATAGGCACCATGGCTGGCCTCAGTTCCGTCGGCGCCTCGCTGTCGGCGACATCGGGTGGCCTCCCGCAGACCCTGTCGATGCCGGGATCGCTCGCCCTGGCCGATCCGTTCAAGCAGCATTTTCTGAGAGCACCCTTCGTGCTTGCCAATGCCAATGGCGGCACGCAAGCCCTTCACGACCATGCCGTGCAGTGCGGTGCCAGCTGCTTCAAGCTTGCCCGGTTGAGCCCGCGGGCGGAGAAATCCGCGCGCCTCGTGGCGCAGGCAAAGCCCGTTCCCACTGCCGCAAAGTCGAAGTCGCAGGAGCGTTTCGAGCGCATCGAAGCATCGCTTTCGCCGATGAAGCTCGCCGCTGCCTTTGCCGGCGCTGGAAAGCCCGTGGTCGTGGCCAACGCGCCGGTGCACCCTGTTATTTCCACCGTCGCGCCGCAAATTGCCGAAGCGTCGCTGGTGCCATCCGTCAAGGTTATGGCCAGCCTCTCTGAAGACATCCCCGCTCCGGCGGCCGAACGCTTCGCGCGGCTGGATAACGGCTCGGACGTCGTGCAGACCGCGCCGCAACCGATGGGCTTTGCCCAGTCGGACACGCAGACGCCAGACAATTCGCAGTTGGCGCTGGCCCTCGTGCAGTCGCTGCCAGTCGACGACGAGGCGTTCGCCTCGCCGCTGCCGATCGAGGAATCCCCGGCCGACGTCGCGGTTTCGCCTGTCGAAACCCAGCAGGACCAACCAGGCGACGCCGCCTCGCTGCCGGACGCGCTCACCGACGACGTGCCGTTGCCGACCCGTCGCCCGCAGTTCGACGCCCCGCAGCCCAAGGACACCCCGCAGCCCAAGATTGTACAGCAGTCCAAACCTGTTCAGCAGACGAAGCCTGATCAGCAACCGAAGCCGGCTCGCGAGACCGTCCAGCAAGCCCAGACTGCCCGACCGGCCAAACCGGACCGGCAAGGACGGCCGGCCGATGGCAGCGGTGTGCTGGCCTATGCCAAGCCGGACACGCCGTCGGGTGGCCTCAGCAAGGCTTTCAGGAACCTGTTCAACTCGCCGGGGTCCAGGAGTGGAGCCGGCAATGGCGTCGCCGTCTACGACATCAGCGCCGGGACCGTCTATATGCCTGACGGTTCGAGGCTCGAGGCGCATTCGGGCATCGGCGCCATGACGGACCAGCCGCGCTATGCCGACCAGAAGAACCGCGGACCGACACCGCCCAATACCTACAATCTGTCGCTGCGCGAGACGCGCTTTCATGGTGTGGAGGCCTTGCGCCTTACACCGGCCGATGGCCGCAACAAATACAATCGCGACGGCTTTCTGGCCCATACCTACCTGCTTCGGGGCCGCTACGGCCAGTCGAGCGGTTGCGTCGCCTTCAAGGACTATGCGCGCTTCCTCGCCGCCTACAAGAAGGGCAAGATCAACCGCCTCGTCGTGGTGCCGCGCCTGAACGGATCGCCGACCCGCGTTGCGGCGGACAACGCGCGTGGCGCCTGATCCTTCCGGACAGACGCGCGAACGCGATCTCCTCCTGACAGCCTTCTGTCAGGAGCCGCATCTGGCGAAGCGCCCCATCTCATCCCACTCTTTCCATTTTGGCCAGGAAATCCCATATTCGGGACATGGCCAAATCTCCCGATAAGAAAACGCCGCCGACGGCGAATGACGACCGCGCTTCGCCGAAGCGGCGCAGTCCACTGACCGATTTCCTCGACGCCTCGGAGCCCTTGCACAGAGGCGGTTTCGCCGAGATGCCGCAGCCGGAGCTCTCGGGCACGCCCCTGACCAGTTCAATTGCGGATTGGGCCGAGCAGATCGAGCAGGAAGCTGAAAAGGAAGGACGTCGCCAGATCTCCCCCCTCGAGGGGGAGATGTCGCCGAAGGCGACAGAGGGGGGCGTCACAGAAGGCACCGCCAGGACGTCGAGCCCGGTCGAACCGACCCCACCCAGCGGCTCCGCCGCCAGCCTCCCCTCGAGGGGGAAGGAAAGCGCCAAGTCGAAGAAGATACCCGAGCGCTCGAGCTCGCCGGGCCGCAGCGCGCGCGGCACCTCGATGGGTGGCGCGGCATCAGCCAGGGAGCGCACGGCAGCCGGCCTCAATCCGGTCGCCGGTCTCGACATTTCGCTGGAAGACGCCGAGACGATGGCCTCGGGCAGCGTCACCGCCACCGTCGCCGCGCTGTCGGCGCTGATCGAGTCCGGCAATCCGCTGCACAAGGACGGCGTGCTGTGGACGCCGCACCGCCCTGCCCGCCCGGAAAAGTCCGAAGGCGGCATCGCCATCAAGATGGTGTCGGATTTCGAGCCGGCCGGCGACCAGCCGACGGCAATCAAGGATCTGGTCGAAGGCGTCGCCAACAACGACCGCACCCAGGTGCTGCTCGGCGTCACCGGCTCCGGAAAAACCTTCACAATGGCCAAGGTGATCGAGGAGACGCAGCGCCCCGCCCTGATCCTGGCGCCGAACAAGACGCTGGCGGCCCAGCTTTATTCCGAGTTCAAGAAATTCTTCCCTGAAAACGCCGTTGAGTATTTCGTCTCCTATTACGACTATTACCAGCCGGAAGCCTACGTCCCGCGCACCGACACTTTCATCGAGAAGGAATCCTCGATCAACGAGCAGATCGACCGCATGCGTCACTCGGCGACGCGTTCGCTGCTCGAGCGCGACGACGTCATCATCGTCGCCTCGGTGTCCTGCATCTACGGTATCGGCTCGGTCGAAACCTACACGGCGATGACATTCCAGATGCAGATCGGCGACCGGCTCGACCAGCGCGCTTTGCTCGCCGATCTCGTTGCCCAGCAGTACAAGCGGCAGGATGTCAATTTCGTTCGCGGCTCGTTCCGCGTGCGCGGCGACACGATCGAGATCTTCCCGGCCCACTTGGAAGATCGTGCGTGGCGCATTTCGATGTTCGGCGACGAGATCGAGCAGATCACCGAGTTCGACCCGCTGACCGGCCAGAAGACCGGCGAGCTGAAGAGCGTCAAGATCTACGCAAATTCGCACTATGTGACTCCGCGCCCGACCCTCAACCAGGCGATCAAGTCGATCAAGGAAGAGCTCAAGCACAGGCTGGTGGAACTGGAGCGCGCCGGCCGCCTGCTGGAGGCGCAGCGGCTGGAACAGCGCTGCCGCTTCGACCTGGAAATGCTGGAGGCCACCGGCTCCTGCGCCGGTATCGAGAACTATTCGCGCTATCTCACCGGCCGCCAGCCGGGCGATCCGCCGCCGACGCTGTTCGAGTACATTCCCGACAATGCGCTGGTCTTCATCGACGAAAGCCACGTCACCGTGCCGCAGATCGGCGGCATGTATCGCGGCGACTTCCGACGCAAGGCGACGCTGGCCGAGTACGGTTTCCGCCTGCCGTCCTGCATGGACAACCGGCCCTTGCGCTTCGAGGAATGGGACGCCATGCGCCCGCTCTCCGTCGCCGTTTCGGCAACCCCGGGCGCTTGGGAGATGGAACAGGCCGGCGGTGTCTTCGCCGAACAGGTCATCCGCCCGACCGGGCTGATCGACCCGCCGGTCGAGGTGCGCCCGGCCAAGAGCCAAGTCGACGATGTCGTCGGCGAAATCCGTGACACCACCAAGGCTGGCTATCGCACGCTGGTGACGGTGCTGACCAAACGCATGGCCGAGGACCTGACCGAGTATCTGCACGAACAAGGCATCCGCGTCCGCTACATGCACTCCGACATCGACACGCTGGAACGCATCGAGATCCTGCGCGATTTGCGCCTCGGCGCCTTCGACGTGCTGGTCGGCATCAACCTTTTGCGCGAAGGCCTCGACATTCCCGAATGCGGCTTCGTCGCCATTCTCGATGCCGACAAGGAAGGTTTCCTGCGTTCCGAGACCTCGCTCATTCAGACCATCGGCCGCGCCGCCCGCAACGTCGACGGCAAGGTCATCCTCTATGCCGACCAGGTCACCGGCTCGATGGAACGGGCGATGGCCGAGACCAACCGCCGCCGCGAAAAGCAGATGGAGTGGAACGCCGCCAGCGGCATCACTCCGGAATCGGTCAAGTCGCGCATCTCGGACATTCTGGACTCGGTCTATGAGAAGGATCACGTCCGCGCCGACATCTCGCAGTTCACCGAGAGCGCCGGCGCCATGATGGGCAACAACCTCAAGGCCCATCTCGACGCGATGGAGAAGCAGATGCGCGACGCCGCAGCCAATCTCGACTTCGAGAAGGCGGCCCGCATCCGCGACGAGATCAAGCGCTTGCGTGAGATGGAACTGTCCATCTCCGATGACCCGCTGGCCAAATACGCCGACATGGAAAGCCCGGTCTCTGGCCGCGAAAAGGGCAAGCACAACAAGGGCGTAGCCAAGCATCGTACATCAGAGGAACAGGAGCGTTTTCGCAGGCTCGACGAAGTGCGTGCCGCCGAAGAGGCGGCCAAGGCTGCCCGCCCCAACCTCTTCCGCAAGCCGGCGCTTGACGAGATGGGCGCCGATGGCGCCGTGCCGGCGAAGAAGCCGCTATTCGCCAAACCTTCGATTGACGACATGGGTCCAGGCACGGACATGCCGACCCCGGCCGGTGCGGTATCGCGCTCGCTATTCAAGAAACAGTCGGCCGAAGAGGCACATGGCAGCGATTTCGGCATTCCCGGCGAGCCGGTCAAACCGCTGTTCAAGAAGAACTCACTCGATGAGATGACCGTGCGGCGAACCGAGACGCCGATCGAGGGTGACAAGCCGGTCAAGCGTGAGCGCGCCGGCATCGGCTCGTATGAAGATCCTGGCGACGCCCGCCGGGAAAAGCGCCGGCCGGGGAAGACAGGCAGACCGGGACGGTAGGGCCTGGAGTCACACTGTCGACTGGCTGGACCACGCCCCCAGCCTTGTCAGTTGCCAGTCGAAGCGATACGGGCCACGGCAGCTTCTCCGCTCCCAACCGCAAGAAACTCCCACGGCCGCCCGCAGAATGAAACCCAAGGACATCGCCGCCTATATCTTCCTGGCCATCACCTGGGGCTTGTCGTTCCTTGTTCTGCTCAAGGTGGTGCACGCCTTCGGCTGGGTCGGCGCGGTCACCTTGCGCTCGCTGATCGCCGGCATCACGCTCCTGCTGCTTGCCGCCGCGACCCGGCGCCGGCTCGATTTCAGCGCCGGCTGGCGGCGCTTCGCCGTTGTCGGCGCGACGACGGTTGCCGCGCAGCTTATCGGCCTATCCTATGCCACCCCTCGCATCGGCACGGCGGTGGCGGCCATCCTTGTTGCCGCGATCCCACTGTTCTCGATGATCCTCGGCCAGGTATGGGGGCTTGAGCGCATCACCGTTCGCGGGCTGGCCGGCCTGCTGCTCGGCGCCTTCGGCATCATCGTCCTGGTCGGTTTTCCCGCGGTGCCGATCACGGCATCCTTCGCTTTCGGCTGCGCCGCCTCGCTGTTCAGTTCCTTCTCGGCCGCTTTCGGCAGCAATTATGCAAACCGACATCTGCGCTCGGCCGGCTCGTGGGAACTCACCAGTGCCGCCTTCCTGTTAGGCGGCCTGATGACGCTGCCACTGCTTCTCGCCGTACCGGTGCCGGCGATGCCGCGCGCCATCGACTTCCTCTATCTCGCCGTCCTCGCCTGCATGATGAGCGCGTTGACCTACATCGTCTATTTTCGGCTGGTTGCTAGTATCGGCGCGACCAGGACGATCAGCGTCGAATTCGCCGTGACCGTGATCGCGGTGCTGGTCGGCACCAGCACGCTTGGGGAGTCGCTGACCGTAATCCAGGGCTTCGGCGCTGTCGCGATCATCGGCGGCTGCATACTGGTGCTCGATCCGTTCCCGCGCCAGGTGAAAGCGGTAGCCTTGCCTTCCGCTACGCCCTTGGTGTAGTCAGTCCGCACACTCGAACGTCTTGAAAGGAGGGCTGCGTGTTCGATTTTTCTCGTCACCATCGTCAGCGTGGCCCGATTTCTGCCCTGCGAGCTTGCTTGCAGGGCTGACCAGGGACGGTCCGGGTTTTCCCGCTTCGATTTTTTGGTCTGCCCTTCGTGGTGCCGCAACACCGAACCTGATGGCCGGTGGGCGCACCGTCAAAGTGCATTGAGCCGCTAGAGCATGATCCCGAAAAGTGGGAACCGGTTTTCGGAAAAGATCATGCTCCGACAAAGAGGCGACCGAGACCAGAGAAATCAAAATGGCCCTGATCAGCCTCAAATCCCTCGGCGTCACCATGAGTGCGCCGCTGTTTTCCAACCTCGACCTCACCGTCGGCACTGGCGACCGGCTCGGCATCGTCGCCGCCAACGGCCGCGGCAAGTCGACCTTGCTCAAATGTCTGACCGGCGCGATGGAGCCGACCTCGGGCGACATCACCCGCACGCGCGGCCTGCGCGTCGGCCATGTCGAGCAGTCCGTCGCTCCGTCCCTTCTCAGCCATACCTTCCATCAGGTGGTGGCCGACGCCCTGCCGCCGGAGCAGGCCGACAGCGAGGTGTGGCGCGTCGACGTGGTGCTCGATTCGCTAGACGTGCCGGAGCCGATGCGCGAACGGCAAATGCAGGCGCTGAGCGGCGGCTGGCAGCGGCTGGCACTGATCGCTCGCGTCTGGGTCACCGATCCGGATGTGCTGCTGCTCGACGAGCCGACCAACCATCTCGACCTTGCCCGCATCAGCCAGCTCGAGACCTGGCTGAACGCGCTGCCGCGCGAGGTGCCAGTCGTCATCGCCAGCCATGACCGTGCCTTTCTCGACGCCACCACCAACCGGACGCTGTTTCTGCGCCCTGAACAGTCGCCGGTGTTTGCCTTGCCCTATTCACGCGCAAGGCAGGCGCTCGACGACGTCGACGCCTCGACAGAGCGCAAGTTCCAGCGCGACATGAAGGTAGCGCAGCAATTGCGCCGGCAGGCGGCCAAGCTCAACAACATCGGCATCAATTCGGGTAGCGACCTGCTGACGGTCAAGACCAAGCAGTTGAACCAGCGCGCGGAAAGACTGGAAGAGACGGCAGCTCCGGCGCACCGCGAAAAATCGGCCGGTGCCATAAAACTGGCCAATCGCGGCACGCACGCCAAGGTGCTGATCACGCTCGACGACGCAGCTGTCGAAACACCCGACGGCACGCTGCTGTTCAGGACTGGCAAGCGCCACATCTGCCAGGGCGACCGCATCGTCCTGCTCGGCCGCAATGGCGTCGGCAAGTCGCGCTTCGTCACCCTGATCCGCAACGCCATTGTCGAACCGGACACGGTGCGGAATGTGAAGGTGACGCCGTCGACGGTGCTCGGCTACAGCGATCAGGCGCTGTCCGGCATCAGCGGCGACGACACGCCGCTGGGGCTGGTCTCGCGCCGCTACGATGTCGGCGAGCAGCGCGCCCGCTCGTTGCTGGCCGGCGCCGGCGTGGTCATCGAGATGCAGGAGAAAAAGATCGGCGTGCTGTCCGGCGGCCAGAAGGCGCGGCTGATGATGCTGGCGCTCAGGCTCGCCAACCCCAACTTCTATCTGCTTGACGAGCCCACCAACCATCTCGACATCGACGGCCAGGAAGCGCTGGAAGCGGAGCTGCTGGCGCATCAGGCAAGCTGCCTGCTCGCCTCGCACGATCGCTCCTTCATCCGCGCCATCGGCAACCGCTTCTGGCTGATCGAGAAGCGGCGGCTGATAGAAGTCGAGGACCCGGAGGATTTCTTCCGCTCGGTGGCTGAGGCGGAAGGGTAACGATTTTGGCGGCGTGACGGTATCCATGCCTGTGAAATTTCGGCCGATCGACATCAGTTCAAAATTTCGTATCACGATATGAGACGTTTTCTTGACTTACGAAGCGTATCATGTGAAGGTACGCTGCTCGGATACGGCAGATGATACGCTCGTTCAAGGACAAGACCAGCGAGGCCGTTTCGAACGGCAAGGCTCCGAAGGGGTTCCCGTCGGACCTTGTCCGGTCAGCCCAGCGAAAGCTGTTCATGATCGACAATGCCGCCGAACTATCGGACCTGAAGACGCCTCCCGGCAACCGGCTTGAGCCGCTGAAAGGCAACCGTGCCGGTCAGCATTCGATCCGCATCAACGATCAGTTTCGTATTTGCTTTCGCTGGGTGGATGGACAAGCCGAGGATGTCGAAATAACCGACTACCATTGAGGTTTTCAAATGCTGAACATCAACCCACCTATTCATCCGGGAGAAATCCTCCGGGAGGAATATCTCATGCCGCTTGGCCTGAAACCTTACACGCTGGCCAAGAAGCTGCATGTGCCGCGCACACGCATCGAGCGCCTCGCCAGCGAGACAACACCGGTGACGCCCGACACAGCGCTACGCCTTGCGAAATTCTTCGGAACCACGCCGCAGTTCTGGATGAACATGCAGGCGAGCTACGACCTGGCTATCGAGGGAGAGGCCAAGAAGGCCGATCTAGAAACGATCGAACGTTTGGAAACGGCTGCCTGAAGTAAACCGCGTTGGTAACACCTGCCTTGAGCCGACTACGGAGGCAGCTAAAAAAATCGACCGTCTGTCGGATGACCACCACGCGCCACGTCCTTGGAATGCCGACACGATGATGCCGGCTTCAACCGAGGACAAAGCATCATGTTCACCCTGTCATCCATAGGCCGCATCACCACCCGTTACATGAAAGCTCGCGCCCGCTATCGCAGCGAGCGCGCTCTTCTTTCACTGCCGATCGAATTGCGCAAGGACATTGGCTGGCCGGAAATCGGGATCGATGCGCAAAATGCCCCTCATATCCGCAGAGAATCCTGACCGAAGCGACCGCTGACCAGTCATACCTATCGCCCGAAAGCGGTGTCGCCTGCATCGACAGGCGCATTTCGAAAGCCTGGCCTATCCAGGGCCGGTCCGCCGAAAAAATTTGGCGGCCATGTAGGATTGCCGCCGCCTCATCCGTCCTATGGCTCGCAAGGCCAAACGCAAAGAGGAGCAAGACATGACTGATCAGACCCCCGTTCAGCCCGCCGCTAAAGTGCTCGGCGGATTGACCCCTTATCTGCAACTGGATGGCGCCTTCAAGGCTGCCGAATTCTACAAGAAGGCCTTTGGCGCGGAGCAGGTGTTTGCCTATCCGCCGGACGAAAAAGGCCGCACGATGCACATCCATCTACACGTCAACGGCTCGACGTTGATGCTTGGCGATGCCTATCCCGAGCACGGCCATCCGCACAAGGATGCGCAAGGTTATACGCTGCAGCTGCACCTCCAGGACGACACCATTGAGACCTGGTGGCAGCGCGCGATCGATGCAGGCTGCGAGGAAGTGGTGCCGCTGCAGGTCATGTTCTGGGGCGACCGTTGGGGTCAGGTTAAGGACCCGTTTGGCGTGGCCTGGGCGATGAACGCACCGGTCAAGTAAGATTTAGCGAGCAGCAACGCCCTACCCCACGGGGTGATGCGCTCATCTGCGCCGGGCTGCCGGCCTGGCGCCCGATTCCAGCAACAGGAGACCAACAATGTCCTATGTCGATGGCTTCGTGCTTGCCGTGCCCAAGGCAAGACTCGACGACTACAAGAAGCTGGCCAACACCGCCGGCGTTGTCTGGAAGGAGCATGGCGCGCTCGCCTATGTCGAATGCGTCGGCGACGACGTGCCCTACGGCGAGGTCACGTCCTTCCCGCGTGCCGTGCAGACGAAGGACGACGAGATCGTCGTCTTCTCCTGGGTCGTCTATGAATCGCGTAGGAGCCGCGACGAAATCATGGCCAAGGTGATGGCCGATCCGCGCATGAAGCCGGACTGGTCGAACATGCCGTTCGACGGCAAACGCATGATCTTCGGCGGCTTCGAAACGTTCATGGAGCTGTAGGATTCCGCGTCAGGTCAGCCTATCCAGCAGCGGCTTCAGCCTGTCGCCATAGCGTTTCCACAGATCGACCGAGCCCTGGTACATCGGCTGGCGCACCTGTGCGGCGGAAGCCGTGCGCACCGGCCGGTCGGTCTTGTGGAAGGATAGCGCCGCATCGTCCCAAGGCAGGCCGAGATGGGCGATCAGCGCCCGCGTCTGGCCTTCCTGGTCGGCGACGAAATCCTCGTAGCGCACATCATGCACGACGCCTGGCAGCACCGTGTGCCAATGCGCCATGATGTCGGTGTACAGATTGTGGAAATCGGCCAGTTCGCCGAGATCGTAGCCATAGCGGTGACTGTCGCTGCGGAAATGCACCTTGTAGATCGACAGGCAGGTGGCCGCCGCATCGCGCGCGCAATGGACGATTTTGGCCTTCGGCAGCATCAGATGCAGGAACCCGATCAGCAGGAAATTGCCCGGCATCTTGTCGGTGGCATGCTTGAAGCCGGGATAGCGGGCGTGCAGCATGTCGAGATAGGCCTCGCCGGCCTCGGCGAAAGCCTTGTCGGGCATGTCGGCAATCCCTGCCGGGAAGCCGCCCTTCATGGTCAGGGGAAACTGCTTGCCGACCGCCGTCTTCAGGATGCTGAGCTCGCCGGCACCGTGGACATGGGGATGGCTGGCGATGATCTGCTCGACCAGCGTCGTGCCCGAGCGCGGCATGCCGACGACGAAGATCGGCGTGTCGTCCTCGATCGTGCTCGGCTTGTGCTTCTCGAAGAAGCCGGCGGTGAAGGTTGCCTTCATCGCCTCGAATTCGGCTCGCGTCTTGGCCGCATCGTAGTCGATGCCCTTGCGGCGGATCGCATTGCCTTCGGCGAAATAGTCGAAGGCTCGGCCATAATCCTTCAGATCGTCATTGGCCTTGCCGAGACCGAAGGACAACTGCATGCGCGCCAGGCTGTCCTGCGGCGCCTTGGCATGCTGAGCTTCCATACTGGTCAATTCGCTATCACGTTCTTTCTGGCGCTTGACCTGCGTCAACATCAGCCAGGCTCTCGCCATGCCGGGGTCGACCGCCAGCGCCTGCCGGAACAGCTCGGCTGCTTCATCGAGCTTGCCCTTTTCCATCAGCCCGACGCCGAGCCCATGCAGCAGGTCGCCATCCTTGGGCCGGATCGCCAGCGCTTCGCGGAAGACGGCAAGCGCCTCGTCCAGGCGTCCCGCTTCCTGCAGCGTTTCGGCAAGACCGATGCGCGCGCGGACATGGAAGGGGTTGCGCCCGACCGTGCCGCGATAGATCTCTTCGGCGCCCTCGAACTGGCCGAGCTGCTTCAGTGATGAACCGAGATTGTCGCGCGCCGCCAGTTGATCGGGCCGCAGCGCCACCGCCTTGCGGAAGCAGTCGACGGCAGCGGCGACCCGGCCGAGGTCGCGCAGCACCGTGCCTAGATTGTTTTGAAAATCCGGATTGCCGGGCTGCAAGCGCACCGACTGTTCGATCAGGTCCAGCCCTTCGGCGCTGCGCCCGGTCTGGTGCAGCAGCAGCCCCAGGAAATGCGCCGCGGCGGCGTGATTGGCCTTCTGCGCCAGCACCTGCCGGTAGATCGCTTCGGCCTCTTGCCGACGCCCGGCCTGATGCAGCTGCAGCGCCTGCTGGACACGCTGGTCGAGCCCCAATGGCGGTTGTCCTCCAGCGCCAGATCTGGCTGCCGCGCCCGCCGCTCGTCTCTGATCTCTGTTGATGGGAAACCTGCCGTGTTTTGTACGCCTGTGGCGATCTAGGCCATCGGCGCGGCAGGTTCAAGGCTTCGCTTGGTGTCTCGCTCGTTGCAACGGCGTGGAAGGGATCAAATTAGCCGGTTGGTCTCGGCGACCTGCCTGGCACGCCGAACTGTTCCATCGGTGTCGGCGATCCTTCGCCTTGCAGCCTCGTCGCTCCTGATGGTCAGTCGTGCCGACTTGACGATCATCGGCTTGCCGGCCGGGTCAGCGGCGATGGTGTGCATGACGGCTGGCTTGATGATCGGGTTGATCGCTACGGTCATGCCTCTAGGGGTTCTGACGGAAATCATGGTTTTCATCCTTCCAGAAATAAATAAAATGCAAGCTCCTGGACAATCTGCCCAGCGTGAATTTAAGCAATTTTTGAAAGTCGCCGACCCATATCAGACTTTTTCAAATAGTTACAGCGATCTATTTTTTTGCCATCGTCGGTGTTTTTCATAAATCTTCTTGAATAACGGGCCCTATCGGCCTATGTTAGCGATATCGTTTTGGGCCAGAATTGGCATCTCGCGGCGTCGGAGGTTCTCGACCCGCCATTCTTATTCCAATCATCGATATCGGGCGCGCGGTCCGTTTTGCTCCGCGGCCATGTCTCATTCTTTCGAAAGATCCATATGAACACCGGAACCGTAAAGTTCTACAATGGCCAGAAGGGCTTTGGCTTCATTCAGCCGACCGAAGGCGGGAAGGACGTTTTCGTCCATGTCAGCGCGCTGGAGCGCGCCGGCTTCCCCGGCCTCGCCGAAGGCCAGAAGCTGCGGTTCGAGTTGGAGCGCGACACCAAGGGCCGCGAGTCGGCTGCCAATTTGCAATCGATCTGATCCGGCCGAATTCGATGAACGCTGACCACGGATGTACTGGCAGCTCTCGAAAGCGGCTTATTTCCAGCGACTGCCGGAAATAGGAAAGCGGGGTTCGTCCCCGCTTTTTTGCTTTCAGGACCGCTGCTTTGCATAGGTAAGACAATGCCGGACCGCACCACCCACTCCATCGCGCATTTCGCGACGCCCTTTGTGCTCGGCGGGCTGGAAGGGATACTGCCGGCCGGCGACTACGACATCGATCACGACGAAGAGCTGTTCGAGGGCATGTCGCGGCTTGCCTGGCGCCGCGTCGCCACTTTCATCCATCTGCCGGCAAGGGCAGTGAAAAACCCGCCCACCCGCCAGCTTGTCGCCATCGATTACCTCGAACTCGAAACAGCGCTGAAGCGCGACAGGGAGAATGCAGCATGATCCGTTTCCAGCAGAATGCGCGCCCGCGCACCGACACGCCCGCGCACCAGTTTGCGATCGGTCAGACAGTGCGCATGAAGAGCCGTATCGGCCTCGTCCAGAAGACCGCCGAACTGTTCCAGATCAAGAGCAGGCTGCCGGTCAAGGACGGCTCGCCGCAATACCGCATCCGCAGCGAGCAGGAGACCCATGAGCGGGTCACCACCGAAGACAATCTCGAACCGGCCGACAACCCGGTCGTTGCCAACGACCCGGTTGTCTGAGACCCCAGCAAAGCCAAGTCAGCACGCAACAGGAGCACGATATGTCCAAGGGTCAACAGCGAAGCAACCGCGAAACGCGCAAGCCGAAGAAGGACAAGGTCGTGGCCAAGCCCGCCTCCCCGTTCGGCTCGTCGGTCAAGCAGGCCGAGAGCAGCCTGAAGCCAAAGTCGAAGGGCTGACACAACTGGAGGGCGCCTCAAGCGCCTTCACCGTCGTCCCTGTGCGAGGCGGCGAATTGACTGAACAGGCCCGCGCAACGCTCTGCCACGGAGGCTTCCTTGAACTTCTTCATCGAGTTCTACCGGTCGCGCAACGCGGACGAAGCTACACTCGACAAGGTGTCACTAGAAGCTCCGAACCTGCGTGCCGCCCTGCAGGGCGCCACCGCGCTGTTCCACACACTGGCCATGCCGCAAATCCCCGATCGCCTGCGCATTTCCGACGACAATGGCAGCGAGCTTTACGCCGGCCCGGCTGATGGAGCCTATCCGACGGGAATTTGACCGAACGCCTCGGTTTTTCATTCTCCCCTTGGGGGGGCCCGAAGGGCCGGCGAGGCTCCCGCCCCGCCCAAGCGGTGAATTGGCGCGCGGCACCGAGACGGTTGAGGCCGGCCCAACTCATAGGACCGAGCTTCGCTCGGCCACTTTCTCCAACAAAAAGGTGAGAAGGCAAGACACGCCTTGGCTTCTCAGCACGGCCCGTCGTCAACGACGCGGTAGTCCGCAGCCCGAGCCTCGCAAGCGTTGGGGAAGGTACGCATCTCGCCGTGCCGGCGAGCGCACACCGGCGCATATTCGCGGGTGCAGAACGTCTGTTCTTCGCCGCCGCCGCCTCCGTCGCGACACGGACCGTCGCGCACGATGCGATAGCCGGCGCGGTCGGCAAGGCAGGCGTTGGCGAAGGTCTGGCGGTCGCCGCCGCGGCGGGCGCAGACTGGCTCGTACCGCCGGCTGCAATATTGCGGTTCGGGACGTGGCGGACGCGCCCCCGGTCCGTCATCGACGACGACGGTGCAGGCGGCAAGAATTGTCGACAGCAACAGGATGGCAAAACCCTGTCGCGAAAAGATTGCCGCCAGAAATGGCATGTTGATCTCCCACGATCGCGTCCCCGGTTGCCGATCCTCGCCATTACCTTGCCAAATGCAACCCCTGTTTGCAGTCCCCTCAGACGGAAACGGCGTCTCGACCGTGGCTGGCGTCGGCTTGCCCCGCGGCCTCGACATCTGGCCCATTCGTGCCCCGGCTCTGGCCGATGACCCAACCGGCAAGCCAGCCTATGCCGAGCCGATCGATGTTCAGGTCAGTCGATCCATGCGTCGGGATGCGCCAATGCGGCGGCCCGCGGCGCTATCTTGCAACCATCACGTTTCCGTGCGATAAATTCCGTGTTCGGGCATTTGCGACCCGGAGAGCGGAACGTTTTGGACGACCTTTCCCCGATACTGTGAATCTCTGACGGCCCCGTTTTCGGCGGGGGGTTTGACCATGCGCCAATGCATGACTGCCGAAGCAACCACCGGGAACTGCCCTTTGCGCCAGGCGGCGGGCAGGACCACCAAAGACTGAACGGGTGAAGGAGTTTCCCCAATGGCCCAGACCGGCACCGTTAAATTCTTCAACGCGACCAAAGGCTTCGGTTTCATCACGCCCGACGGCGGCGCCAAGGATGTGTTCGTCCATATTTCCGCGATCGAGGCCTCGGGCCTGCGCACGCTCGTCGACGGCCAGAAGGTCACCTTCGACGTCGAGCCGGACCGCATGGGCAAGGGACCCAAGGCCGTCAACCTCCGCGCTGCCTGAGCCATTCGGGCGTCTCTCGGACGCGCGACGGAGGCTCCAACGCCTGAACCTGGCTTGGAGAGGGATCTGGATTTTTGAAAGGCGCGGCGATCTTCGTCGCGCCTTTTTCGTGCCGAAGGTGCAGACCAATGCTTGTCGCCCAAAAGTGGCTGGTGCGAGGGACCGATATGCATGAAAGCAAGGACCTGAGGCGCGCCGCGACGCCCTTTGGCCGCCTGCAAAACTTTCTCTTGCCGATGACGCTAAAATAAAGGACAAATTTCCATTCGGGCATTTGCCGGCCCGAGACTGGAATTTATGGGACAAAGGAGCTTCCCATGCCGCAGACCGGCACCGTGAAATTCTTCAACCATGCCAAAGGCTTCGGCTTCATCACGCCCGACGATGGCGCGAAGGATGTTTTCGTCCATATTTCAGCCGTGCAGGCGTCAGGTCTTCCCGGTCTCGAGGATGGGCAGAAAGTGACATTCGACACCGAGCCGGACAAGCGTGGCAAGGGTCCGAAGGCCGTCAACCTGTCGGTCGGCTGAGCCGCCTCAGACCGTCGACGGCAAGCAGTTTCGCCCCGTTGAGAGCGTGTGACCATTTACGCCTTTTTTGAATTAACACATCGAAATCCGTTCAGCCCCTGTTCAGCCACGGTCGCATATTAGTCTTTGGTAAAGCCGGACCGCATCCCCCGAAACTGCACGGGCCGGTACGAAGGAGACCAAGATGAACCGAGTTTTCAAGATCGCCGCCCTGTCCGCAGCCGTGGTCGCCACCACGCTCGTGACCTTGCCCGCGGCTAATGCAGGTGACTGGCGCCACCATCATGGCCATCACGGCAACGGCGATGCCATTGCCGCCGGCGTCCTCGGCCTCGCGGCGGGCGCCCTGATCGGTGGCGCGTTGGCCAACGACCAGCCCCCGCCCTACGCTGACCGCTACTACGACGACAGTTACTACGATCGTGACGTAGTGGTGCGCCCGGCCCCGGTCCGCCGCTACTATGCGGAGCCGAGGGTCGTTTACAATGAAGGCTACGCCGAGCCGTGGACCCGCGGTTGGTACGAGTATTGCTCGGACCGCTACCGCACGTTCAACGCCCGCACCGGCAC
This sequence comes from Mesorhizobium sp. M0830, assembly GCF_040319965.1. Taxonomy (NCBI): domain Bacteria; kingdom Pseudomonadati; phylum Pseudomonadota; class Alphaproteobacteria; order Hyphomicrobiales; family Phyllobacteriaceae; genus Mesorhizobium; species Mesorhizobium sp. M0830. Next base: position 123,299 of record NZ_JAMYOR010000005.1, read on the forward strand.
GTTCACCGGCAGTGACGGCGAACAGCATTTCTGCACGGCAAACTAAACTATAGGGCTTCCCTGCCCCAAACAAAAAGCGCCGGCCGCGAGGTCGGCGCTTTTTGTTTTTCAGGATCACGCTTGCAGCTGTCCGGCATCGCAGGCCGGCGCTGAATATCGCTCCACCTTAAACCAGAAAGGGATTGCTGCGCCGCTCCTCGCCAAACCGGCCGCCAGGACCATGGCCGCAGATGAAGCCGATGTCGTCGCCGAGAGGCAGCAGCTTGTCCTTGATCGAGGCGATGAGCGCCGCATGGTCGCCGCCCGGCAGGTCGGTGCGGCCGACAGAACCGCGAAACAGCACGTCGCCGACATGAGCGAATTTGGCCGCGCGGTTGTAGTACACGACATGGCCGGGCGCGTGGCCGGGGCAGTGCAACACCTCGAACACATGGCCGCCGAACGAGACGGTCTCGCCTTCGGTCAGGAACCGGTCGGGCACGCAGTTGCGCGCACCGGCAATGCCGTAGCGCCTGCCCTGGTTTTCCAGATTGTCGAGCAGCGGCTTGTCGGCCTCATGCGGTCCGACAATCTCGACGCCGAGCGCTTCCTTCAACTCCATGGCGCCGCCGGCATGGTCGATATGGCCGTGCGTTATCCAGATCGCACCGGCTGATATCGCATTGTCCTTCAGCGCCGCCAGCACCTTGTCGATGTCACCGCCTGGATCGACGACGACACCGTGCTTGCCGTCCATGTCGAACAGGATGGTGCAATTCTGCTGGAACGATGTGACCGGCACGATGCCGGCATTGAGCTGACCCATGATCGTCCTTTCGCTATGCCAGCCGTGATTTAGAGACGCTGGCGAAGGGCGTCCACCCCTCGAAAGACGAACAGTCAGTAGCTCCAAAACGGAAATGGGCGACCGAAGCCGCCCATTTGAAAGACCGAATGGCCGCTGCTTACTTCTTCATCGCGCCCATGACCGCGCCGAGAATGCCGGTCAGGATCGCGCCGCCGCCGGCGCCGCCGATGATATTCTGCAGGTTCAGCGCGCTGCCGAGACCGCTCGTTGCTGCTGCCGCAGCCGCCGTATCAACCGCGCCGCCGCCAAGCAGGCTGCCGAGGATCGCCGCGCCGCCGACGCCGCCAATGGCTCCACCCAGGATTTTGGGAAGCTGACCCATCGCCGCCGTCTTGAGCGCCGCACCGACCGCCTGACCACCGATGATGCCTGTAATCACCTGCACAATGATCGGAAGAAGCGTGTTCATGTCCATATGATTAGTCCCTCCATAACTGCCAGCCTCCCCGGCCGACAGCATCATGAGACGCCGAATTGGACGAAAGTCAAATGCAAGAATGCTTAAATAGAAGGGGCGGCGCTAAAACTGCCCCTGCTTGCTAAAAAAGCTGTGACTATCGTTATTCTGCAGCGATCGCGTGCTTGGGTTGAACGGCGGCAGAATAGTCATCCATAAGGTTCTTGGCGATTTCACCAACCTCGAATCGGTAAGGTCCGATCTCCGACACCGGCGTTACTTCCGCTGCGGTGCCGGTCAGGAAGCACTGCTGGAAGCCTTCCAACTCTTCCGGCAGGATTGCACGCTCGATCACCTCCAGACCGCGATCCTTGGCCAACCCAATGACCGTGCGGCGGGTGATGCCGTCAAGGAAGCAGTCGGGCATGGGCGTGTGGATCTTGCCGTCCTCGACGAAGAAGATGTTGGCGCCGGTCGCTTCAGCGACCTGGCCGCGCCAGTCGAGCATCATGGCGTCGGCATAGCCCTTGGCCTCGGCGGCGTGCTTGGACATGGTGCAGATCATGTAGAGGCCGGCGGCCTTCGATTTGGACGGTGCGGTGCGCGGGTCGGGCCGGCGCCATTCCGCCACGTCGAGGCGGATGCCTTTCAGCTTCTGCGCCGGATCGAAATAGCTCGGCCACTGCCAGATGGCGATTGCGCAGTTGATGCGGTTGTTCTGCGCCGAAACGCCCATCTGTTCGCTGCCGCGCCAGGCGATCGGCCGGACATAGGCGTCCTGGAAACCCTGCTTCTTCAAAAGCGTGGTGGAGGCGTCGTTGAGCTCGGCCACCGAATAGGGAATCTTGAAGCCGAGCATGCGCGCCGATTCATGTAGGCGCTCGGTGTGTTCGTTGAGCTTGAATATCTCGCCGCCATAGGCGCGCTCGCCCTCGAAGACGGCGCTGGCGTAATGCAGACCATGGGTCAGCACATGGATCTTGGCGTCACCCCACTGGACGAATTCGCCGTTCATCCAGATGAAGCCTTCCAGTTGATCGAAGGGAACGGATGCCATGGTAACCTCCCGCGGGCGGCAGCCCGCATAGCGTTGTGTCGTTGTGTGTTCTTGTCGCCTATCGAAGGCGGCTTTTTCAGGAGCGTAGGCGGATAATTGCGCTCTGGCAAACTAAGGAAGTTCCGGAAAAGCCGGCTTGGCTTGCCTTTTCGTTCGCAATTCGCCCAAAAGCTTGTCAAAAATTACCATTGCAGGGAAATTACGTCAATAGTACTGACATAATCTCTCTTTCCCACGGAGAAATGATGACGGATCGTAGCCACGCAGCCGGGAAACCGATCAGGACCGCGATGTCAGACGAGGACGGCATCGACTTCGCCATCATCGAATTGCTCTTCTTTGCCTATCGTGACTTCACCTCCGATCCGGATCAGATCCTGGCCGACTACGGCTTCGGCCGTGCCCACCACCGGGTGCTGCATTTCGTCAACCGCAGGCCGGGCCTGACGGTCGCCGAATTGCTCGACGTGCTGAAGATCACCAAGCAGAGCCTGGCTCGCGTGCTCAAGCAATTGATCGACACCGACCATGTCGTGCAGTTGCAAGGTCCACGCGACCGCCGCCAGCGCGAGCTTTATCCGACGGCTAGGGGCCGTGCGTTGGCGCTGGCGCTGGCGCGGCCACAGTCGCGCCGCATCCATGCTGCATTGGAAGATTCCGGAATAACCGAACGGACCTTGGTGGAACGGTTCCTCGAAGCGATGGTCGATCCGGAACTGAGGGCGCAAATCGACCTGGGGTCCGCAAAAATGTCAGGGAAAAACCATGGAGAGCACTGAACGGGTAGATCACGCGGCCGCACCGGACGACGACGCACCGCATTTGCTTGTGGTCGACGACGACACCCGCATCCGAAATCTTCTCAAGCAGTATCTGACCGAAAACGGCTTTCGCGTTACCGTCGCCGGCAATGCCGGCGAAGCCAGGCGCAAACTTGCAGGCCTCGACTTCGACCTTCTGGTGCTAGACGTCATGATGCCCGGCGAGACGGGCGTCGACCTGACCAAGTCGCTGCGCGCCGAAAAGAACGTACCGATCCTGATGCTGACGGCGCTGTCGGAGACCGATAGCCGCATCAGCGGGTTGGAGGCCGGCGCCGACGACTATCTGCCAAAACCTTTCGATCCGCGCGAGCTGATCCTGCGCATCAACAATATCCTGCGCCGCGGCGGCCCGACGAGCACGCCGAAGGTCGAGCAGCTGGTCTTCGGCCCCTACACCTTCCAGATCGCCAGGCGCGAATTGAAGCGTGGCGGCGAGGCGCTGAAGCTGACCGATCGCGAGCAGGAGATCCTGGCGATCTTTGCCGCGCGGGCAGGTGAGACCATACCCCGCCACGAGCTTGTCGGCGACGATTCGGAAGTCGGCGAGCGCACCATCGACGTCCAGATCAACCGGCTGCGTCGCAAGATCGAGCGCGATCCATCCAATCCGGTCTGGCTGCAGACCGTGCGCGGTATTGGGTATCGGCTCAGCGTGGAATAGAATGCCGCCTGCGGCCGGCTGAACGGCCGCGGGTGAGCGAAAAGAGCGAATGGCAACCACGGAACTGGAACAGCCGGGCAATGGCGGCTTGAGCGCACGCGCCACGCGGACGCTGAAGGCCGTGCCGCGCGCCTGGAACCGCTTCTGGCGCCTCGTGTCGCTCTATATGCCAAAGCGGCTTTACGCCCGCTCGCTGATTATCGTCATCGCGCCGATGATCCTGCTGCAATCGGTCGTTGCCTTCGTCTTCATGGAGCGCCATTGGGCAACCGTGACGCAGCGCCTGTCGCAGGCCACCGTACGCGACATCGCCGCCATCATCGACCTGATCGAGACCTATCCGCACGACGCCGACTACACCAACATCATCCGCATCGCCCAGGATCGCATGCAGTTGAAGGTCGACCTGCTGCCGCCCGACCCCTTGCCGCCGCCTGGACCCAAACCTTTCTTCTCTATCCTCGACGATGTTCTCTCGTCCGAAATCACCCGCCAGATCAACCGTCCATTCTGGATCGACACGGTCGGCAATTCCAACATCGTCGAGGTGCGCGTCCAGCTCGAGAACAAGGTGCTGCGCGTCTTCGTGCGCCGCAGCCAGGCCTACGCCTCGAACACCCACATCTTCCTGATCTGGATGGTCGGCACCTCGCTCGTGCTCCTGATGATCGCCATCCCCTTCCTGCGCAACCAGATCCGGCCGATCCTGATGCTTGCCGAAGCTGCCGAAAGCTTCGGCAAGGGCCGGCCGATGCCGCGCGACTTCCGGCCGCGCGGCGCCGAGGAGGTTCGCCGCGCCGGCTTTGCCTTCATGCAGATGCGCGAGCGCATCGAACGCCAGATCGAGCAACGCACCGCCATGCTGACCGGCGTCAGCCATGATCTGCGAACCATCCTCACCCGTTTCAAGCTGCAGCTTGCGCTGGCCGGCGGCAAGGCCGAGACCAAGGCGGCGCTCGACCAGGACATCGACGACATGCAGTCGATGCTGGAAGGCTATCTCGCCTTTGCCCGTGGCGAAGCTTCGGAAGACGCCGGGCGGTTCGATCTCGAAGCCTATTTCGAGAAGCTCGGCGAGGAAGCCAGGCTGCGCAAGCGCAAGCTGTCGACGACGCTTGCCGGCGACCCCGATGTGCATGTGCGGCCGAACGCCTTCGCCCGACTGATGTCCAACGTCATCGGCAACGCCTTCCGCTATGCCAAGACGGTGGAGGTCAACGCCACCCATGGCCGCGGCTCGCTGCTGGTCACCATCGACGATGACGGCCCAGGCATTCCGGCCGACAGGCGCGAAGAGGTGTTCAAGCCCTTCGTGCGGCTCGACGAGGCGCGCAACCTCGACGCCAGCGGCACCGGGCTCGGCCTGTCGATTGCCCGCGACATCGCTCGCAGCCATGGCGGCGATATCACCCTGGACGACAGCCCGCTCGGCGGCCTGCGCGCCGTCATCAAGGTTCCAGCATAGTCGGCGGAACACGGGCTTCATCCGCCCGTCATGAAACCGTGGTCAAGGACGCCCATGAAGCGCGCGACCTCAGTCGATTCGGCCCTGCCGCCTCACTTCGACCCCGTGCCCGCCCGGGTGCGCTGGAGCGAAGCGAGGGCAGCCGGCTGGTCGCCGTTCAAGCATCGTCTCAAAGCAACCGTCGACCTTTCCTGCAAAGGGCCGCCATGCGCATATTGATGGTCACCGACGCCTGGCGCCCGCAGGTCAATGGCGTCGTCCACACGCTGGAACGGCTCACCGAGACGCTGAAATCCTTCGATGTCGCGGTGGATTTCCTGACGCCCAACATCTTTCGCACGCTGCCCTTGCCGACCTACCCCGACATAAGGCTGGCACTGACCACCCCCGGCCATGTCGCGCGCCAGATCGACGCCGGCAAGGCCGACCACATCCACATCGTCACCGAGGGTCCGTTGGGCATCATGGCGCGGCGCTATTGCCGCAATGCCGGCCGGCCGTTCACCACCAGCTATCACACGCGCTTTCCCGAATATCTCAGCGCCCGCCTGCCGGTGCCGGAGAGCTGGACCTATCGTTGGCTGCGCGATTTCCACAATTCCGGGCAGGGCACGCTCGTCGCCACCCAGTCGCTCGCCGACGACCTCTCGGCGCGCGGCTTCAGCAAGCTGCGGCCGTGGACGCGCGGCGTCGACACCGACCATTTCCGGCCGGACAAGAAGAAGGACCTCGGCTTCCCCGGGCCGGTCTTCCTCTGCGTCGGCCGCGTCGCCATCGAAAAGAACCTGGGTGCATTCCTCGAACTCGATCTGCCCGGCAGCAAGGTGGTCGTCGGCGAGGGTCCGGAGCTTGCCAGGCTGAAGGCGAAATTCCCACAAGCGCATTTCCTGGGCCACCGCCCCAATGACGAACTGGCCGAGATCTATGCCTCGGCCGATGTCTTCGTCTTCCCAAGCCGCACCGACACGTTCGGCAACGTCATCATCGAGGCACTGGCCAGCGGCACGCCGGTCGCCGCCTATCCGGTGACCGGGCCGATCGATATCGTCGGCGACGGTTTTGGCGGCGCGGTGTCGAACGACCTGCGCGAGGCAGCACTTGCCGCCCTCAATGTAGACCGCGCGCAAGCACGCGAACGCGCCATGCGCTACAGCTGGAAAGCCTGCGCCGAAATGTTTCTCAATACGGTCGAAGAGGCGCTCGGCACGTCGCGGAAGCTGGCGGCCTGACGGAGGCGCAACCGCAATGAATGCTCGGAACCGGCGCGAAGGAACGCAACGGTCTAGTCTAAAACAATCTGCCGCCATCCGGCACTGCGCGCTCGATGGCGCCGAGCACCACCGCGCCCTCCTCGTCGGGAAAGCCGAGCGTTAGCACTTCCGACATGAACGGCCCGATCTGGCGCGGCGGGAAATTGACCACCGCGAATACCTGCCGGCCGACCAATGTCTCCGGCGTATAGTATTTGGTGATCTGCGCAGACGACTTCTTGACGCCAATGCCGGGGCCGAAATCGATCTTCAGCTTGAATGCCGGCTTGCGCGCCTCGGGGAACGGTTCGGCCTCGACGATCGTGCCGGCGCGGATGTCGACACGATCGAAATCGGCAAAACTGATCTCGGGCTTAAGCGCGCTGCTCGAACTCATCTTCCGTTTCTGCTGTGGTTCAGGCGTTGCCGTAGGTCTCGAACAGCACGCCGGCCAGCGCGTCCTTGGCCGAGGTTCCCGACCAGACGACGAACTGGAACGCCTGGAAATAGCATTCGCAGGCTTCTAGCGCAGACGACAGCAAGACCTCGACCTGCTGGCTCGACGGCTCGACCCCGCCGGCCAGCAGCAGCGACTGGCGGAACATGATCGCGCCCTCCTGCTCCCAGAGGTCGAAATGGCCAAACAGCATCTGTTCGTTGATGAGCGACAAGAGCCGCATCACTTCCAGCGCGCGGGTCTCGGGCACCTTGATGTCGAAGGCGCAGGCGAGGTGCAGCGCCTCGAAATCCTCCATCCATGAGAAGGAAACGTGGTAGTCGGTCCAGCTTCCGGCAACCGAAATCGAAATTTCGTCGTCGCCGGCCCGCTCAAAGGACCAGTCGTTGTTGTGGGCCACCTGCTCGATAACATCCACCGGATGGATTTCGCGGGAGAATTCGAGTTCGAGAAGTTCCATGGAATGCTTCCTGTCGTTCTGTACGAGCGCCGCCACACGCTCCGCGGGAGGGCACACACAACGAACAATCTTGTCTAGAACTCGGACGGCCAGGACTTTCTTCGCGCAAAGACCACTTCTCGACACAAAGACCCCGGACCGGACCCCACCGCCCGGCCACATGACCCTGCTCCGAATCATGCAACAAATTCAGTCTATTGATCGGGAGTCGCGTGAACAGCCCAATTTTTCCCACTGCGTCATTCGCATGTGGAAAGCCGCTGTCACGAAGATTCATGCAATGCCGTTAAGCGATTCACGGCAAAGCGCTTTTCAGGATCGGGCTATGTGGAAAAGTTTAACGATTATTTTTTTGCGCGGGGCTTGGCCACCGCCGCCGGTGCGGCGTCACCGCTCAATTCGGCAAGCTTGGTCTCGAGCGCCTCGATGCGGGCGGCGAGCCGGCTGTTTTCTTCCCGGGCCTTGGCAGCCATCTCGCGCGCGGCTTCGAACTCTTCGCGCTGCACCACGTCCATTGTGTTGAGAATGCGCTCGGCCTGGCCCTTGAAGGCGGTCTCCACCTCACGGCGCACGCCCTGGGCGGCGCCGGCGGCATCGGTCATCAGCTTGGCGAATTCATCGAGAATGCGGTTCGGTCCGGTAGACATGGCAAATCCTCGCGCTTGCACAAATTGACGTAGTGGCGCTGCGCGTCGAATGCAAGCATGTTGCGCCGCGTTGCGGCATCAAGTCGAGAGCGCCCACCTTGCCTTGACCGTGCCAAAAGCCTGCCGCATGGTCCGCGCGAAAACGCGTTTTGCAACCGAGAGTTCCCCGTTGAACGAATATTTCCTGCTGCCGCTGGCCTCCCTGCCCTTCCCCAACATCAACCCGATCCTCATCCAGATCGGGCCACTGGCGGTGCATTGGTACGGCGTTGGTTACATCGTCGGCATCCTGTTTGCCTGGTGGTATGCCAAGCGGCTTGCCGCCAGTGCCAAGCTGTGGCCGAACGGCGTCCTGCCGATGAAGCCGGAGGACCTCGACGATTTCATCGTCTGGGCGGCCATCGGCGTCGTGCTGGGCGGCCGCACGGGCTATGTGCTGTTCTATGATCTGCCGCGTTACATTGCGCACCCGCTCGATATCTTCGCGGTCTGGCAAGGCGGCATGTCGTTCCATGGCGGCCTGCTTGGCGTTATCATCGCCATGACGCTGTTTTCGATCAAGCGCGGCATCCGCACATGGTCGCTGTTCGATGTCGTGGCGGCCGGCGTGCCGGTTGGCCTTGGCCTGGTGCGCGTCGCCAACTTCATCAATTCCGAGCTGTGGGGCCGGCCGACGGACGTGCCCTGGGCGTTCGAATTCCCCAATGGCGGGCCGTTTGCCCGTCACCCCAGCCAACTCTACGAGGCGCTGCTCGAGGGTGTGGTGCTGTTCCTCGCGCTGCGCATCCTCACCCATTGGCGCCTCAAGCTGAAGACGCCGCGCTTCGTCGGCGGCGCCTTCATCTGCGGCTACGGCCTGTCGCGCATCTTCGTCGAGTTCTTCCGCGAGCCCGACCAGCAGCTCGGCTATCTCCTCGGCACCAACTGGCTGACCATGGGCATGATCCTGTCGACTCCGATGGTGCTGGCCGGCATCTGGGCGATGCTGACCGCCAAGCCGGTGGCACAGCCGCAGCCGATATGACCCGGCTGAAGACCCGCATCGTCGACCTGATCGAGGCATTGGGGCCACTTCCCATCAACGAATACATGGCGCTGTGCCTCTTCGACCCGCAGGACGGTTATTACATGACGCGCGAGCCCTTCGGTGCGGCCGGCGACTTCATCACCGCGCCCGAGATCAGCCAGATGTTCGGCGAACTGGTCGCTGTGTGGATATACCGGGCCTGGCTGGCGAGCGGCCGGCCGCTGCCGGCCACCATCGCCGAGATCGGCCCCGGCCGCGGTACGCTGATGAAGGACATGCTGCGGACGCTGTCGCGGCTAGATCCAGAACTCGCCAACGGCGCCACCTTCGCCATGATCGAGACCAGCCCACGCCTGACAGAAGTCCAGCAACGGACGCTTGGCGTCACACCTTTCGCGGTTCGTTGGCACGAAACCATCGAGACGCTGCCGCGGCAGCCGCTGTTCATCGTCGGCAACGAACTGTTCGACGCCGTGCCCGTCCGCCAGTTCGTCCGCGCCGGCGCCGGCTGGCGCGAGCGCATGATTGGTCTGGATGACACCAACGAACTGCGCTTCTTCGCCGGTGCGGGCTCGGTCAACCCGACGCTGCTGCCCGCCGATGCCGACGGCGCACCGCAAGGCGCTATCGTCGAAGTGGCGCCTGCCCGCACGGCACTGATGGCGGCCATCGCAGAGCGCATATCAAGGCATGGCGGTGCCGGCCTGTTCCTCGACTACGGCCATCTCCAGCCGGGCGTCGGCGACACGCTGCAGGCCTTGCGCGGCCACAATCGCGAAGATGTGCTGGCAAACCCCGGCGAGGCCGACCTCACCACCCATGTCGATTTCGCCGCCCTTGCCGCAGCCGTTCGAGCGCACGGCCTCGACGCCCATCTGTCGACGCAGGGCGATTTCCTGCTCGGCATGGGAATTCTCGAACGCGCCGGCCGCCTCGGCGCCGATGCCGACCAGGCGACACGCGACAACATAACTGAGGCTGTCGAGCGCCTCGCCGCTCCGCAAAACATGGGCGCACTGTTCAAGGTGCTTGCGGTGCTGCCGCGCGGCGTGGCCGTCCCACTCTCTGCAACAACGACCTTCGCGGCGGATTGACTTTTTGCCGCCGCCCCTCCCAATCTCCCGTCCGGCGAAAAGAGACGGTCACACCGCCCAGCCCCGCCTCCTTCTCGACGAAGCACCTTCTTCTTGACGAAACCGCCCACACGGACAACAACGCCCGCATGCTGAATCAGACCAAACCGGATCCCGTTCGGTCGCCGCTGCTGGACAAGGCGCAGGCACAAGGCATCCGCCACGGCTATTTCACCCGCATTGGGGGTGTCTCCAGCGGCATCTATCATGGCCTCAACATCGGCACCGGATCGAACGACGATCAGGCCTTGGTGGCCGAGAATCGCGCCCGGGTCGCTGCGTGGATGGGCGTGCCGGCGCGCCATCTGTTGACCGCCTGGCAGATCCACTCACCCGATGTCGTCATCGCCCGGGAACCCTTTGCCGGCGAGCGCCCCAAGGCAGACGCCATCGTCACCGACCGGCCGGGCGTCGCCATCGGCGCCTCGACCGCCGATTGCGGTCCGGTACTCTTCGCCGATCCGCAGGCGCGCATCATCGGCGCCGCACACGCCGGATGGAAAGGCGCTTTCACAGGCGTGCTTGAAAACACCGTCATCGCCATGGAAAGCCTCGGTGCCCATCGCCAAAACATCATCGCCGTGCTCGGCCCTTCGATCGGCCCGCAAAATTATGAAGTCGGACCGGAATTCCTTGCCCGCTTCGTTGAGGCCGACGCCGAGAACATCGGCTATTTCGCGCCTTCCGCCAACGCCGGCCATGCGATGTTCGACCTCAACCGCTACACGGTCGACCGGCTGGCCAAGGCCGGTGTAATAGCCGACGGCCTCGGACGCTGCACCTATGCCGAGGAAGATCTGTTCTACTCCTACCGGCGCGCCACGCACCGCAAGGAGCCCGATTACGGCCGGCAGGTTTCGGCAATCGTTTTGGAGAGGGAATAATGGCGCTGCATTTTGAACGATCCGAATTCGACGCGCGGCGCGACCGGCTGATGATCGAGATGGCCGAGAAGAAGCTCGACGCCATCCTCCTGTTCGCGCAAGAGAGCATGTACTGGCTGACCGGCTACGATACGTTCGGTTTCTGCTTCTTCCAGTGCCTGGTGGTGAAGGCCGACGGTTCGATGGTGCTTCTGACCCGCTCGGCCGATCTGCGTCAGGCGCGCCAGACCTCGATCATCGACAACATCGTTCTGTGGACCGACCGCGATGGCGCCAATCCGGCGGTCGACCTGCGCAATCTGCTCAACGAACTCGACCTGCTCGGCGCTCGCATTGGCGTCGAATACGACACTCACGGCCTGACCGCCTTCAACGGCCGCCGGCTCGACGAACAGTTGCAGACCTTCGGCCAGATCGCCGATGCATCCGGCATCGTCGGCCGGCTGCGCCTGTTCAAGAGCCCAGCCGAAATCTCGAAGGCCGAGAAGGCCGCCAATCTCTCAGACGACGCGCTCGACGCGGCCTTGCCGCTGATCAAGCAGGGTGGCGACGAAGCCTTGATCCTGGCCGCCATGCAAGGTGCGATCTTCGCCGGCGGCGGCGACTATCCAGCCAACGAATTCATCATCGGCTCCGGTGTCGACGCCCTGTTGTGCCGCTACAAGGCCGGCCGCCGCAAGCTCACAAAGAACGACCAGCTGACGCTTGAATGGGCTGGCGTCTTCAACCACTACCATGCGCCGATGATGCGCACGGTGCTGACCGGCAAGGTCTCCAAGCGCCATCAGGAGCTCTTCGACGCCGCCCGCGCCGCCCTTCTGGCCGTCGAGAAGGCGATGACGCCGGGCAACAGCTTCGGCGACGTGTTCGACGCCCACGCCCGCACCATGGAGGCGCACGGCCTGACCAAGCACCGGTTGAACGCCTGCGGCTATTCGGTCGGAGCCCGCTTCACGCCATCCTGGATGGACATGCCGATGTTCTACCAAGGCAATCCCGAGCCGATCGCGCCCAACATGACGCTGTTCGCCCACATGATCATCATGGATTCCGACACCGAGACGGCAATGACGCTTGGCCGCACCTACCTGACCACCGAATCCCAGCCGAAGCCGCTGTCCCGCCATGATCTCGACTTGATCGTACAGTGAATCCATAATGGGAGGCGTTCTTCGCCAAGGAGTTAGAAGGCAAATGAGACGATCGCATGTGACGACCGTGTCATTGCTTGTGGCATTGGCTCTTGGCGCCTGCACCAACGCAAAGGACGTGCTCGAACCCTCTGCCATCACCCCGCCGGCAACGTCGACCCAGACACTGCCCGCCACATCAGGCAACACTGCAGCCGCAGTTCCGGCCCCGGGCGGCCCTGCCACCACCGCGGCGGGCGCTCCTGCAACCACCACACCGGTCACATCAGCCCAAAGCGCCGCCGCCCTGGCGAAGACCCGGCTGCAGATCGCGCCGATTGTCGGCGCGTCGGTCGAGGCCGCGACACCGCTGACGGCGGAACTGCAGACCCGGGCCCGGCAGCGCGGCATTACGCTCGCCGGCAGCGCCGACCAGACCGCGACGCATGTGCTCAAAGGCTATTTCTCGACGATGTCTGAAGGCACCGACACCACCGTCATCTATGTCTGGGACGTTTATGACCCGGCAGGCAACCGCCTGCACCGCATCAACGGTCAGCAGAAGGCGCCTTCGGTTAGTGGCGGCGCCAGCGGGGCCGGTGACAGCTGGAAGGGGGTCTCGCCGGCCACCATGCAGGCAATCGCCGACCAGACCATCGACCAGTTCGCGGCCTGGCTTGGCGGCAAGGCGGGCTGAAATGATTTCTACCGGCGATGGTGCAAGGCTTTCCTAGGATTATCCGGCGGATTCCCGATCTCGGTGCTTGCAATACCGGCGCGGGCCGCTAAAAGCCCGGTTAAAGGGCGCAGGCGAGTCCGTCAGGGCTTTCCATCCTCCACCAGGAACGGTGCATGAAACTCTTCGCGGGCAATTCCAACAGGGTGCTGGCCGAAGCGGTCGCCCGGTACCTCAACGTCCCGCTGGGCAAGGCCACTGTCAGGCGCTTCGCCGACCAGGAAATCTTCGTCGAAATCCAGGAAAATGTGCGCGGCGAGGATGTCTTCATCCTGCAGTCAACCTCGTTCCCGACCAACGATCACCTGATGGAACTGCTCATCATGATCGATGCCTTCATGCGCTCATCGGCCAAGCGCATCACGGCGGTCATCCCCTATTTCGGCTACGCCAGGCAGGATCGCCGCGCCTCCGGCCGCACGCCGATCTCGGCCAAGCTGGTCGCCAACATGATCACCCGCGCCGGCGTCGACCGTGTTCTGACGCTCGACCTCCACGCCGGCCAGATCCAGGGCTTCTTCGACATCCCGACCGACAATCTGTTCTCGGTGCCAGTGATGGCCCGCGACGTGAAGGCCAAATACAAGCAGCTCGGCAACGTCGTGGTGGTGTCGCCCGACATCGGCGGCGTGGTGCGGGCGCGCGCGCTGGCCAAGCGCTTCGACGCGCAACTCGCCATCGTCGACAAGCGCCGCGAGCGACCCGGTGAATCGGAAGTGATGAACATCATCGGCGCGGTCGCCGGCAAGGATTGCCTGCTGATCGACGACATCGTCGATTCCGGCGGCACGCTGTGCAACGCCGCCGATGCGCTGCTGGCCAACGGCGCCACCAGCGTCACCGCCTATATCACCCACGGCGTGCTGTCGGGCGGCGCGGTTGCCCGCATCAGCGGCTCGAAGCTGCAGGAACTGGTGATCACCGATTCCATCCAGCCGACCCAGGGCGTGCTCGATGCTCCCAACATCCGCGTCATCTCGATCGCCGACCTGATGGGCGAAGCCATCTCGCGTACGGCAACCGAGGAATCGGTGTCCAGCCTCTTCGACTAAGACCGATACCTGACCTTGCGGCGCGGGGCCCTCCAGCCGGACCGGACCGATCAGGCGACGAGCGACTTCGAGCTTTCGCGTGCGCCGCGCATATAGCCGCGCGGCGAGGCGCCCAGCATGCGCTTGAACATTGTGATGAAGGCCGGCACGCTGTCATAGCCGAGATCGAGCGCCACCCTGGTGATCGGCTCGCCATCGGCCAGCCGCGGCAGCGCCGCGAACAGGCAGGCCTGCTGGCGCCATGTCGACAGCGACAGGCCGGTCTGGCGCTGGAAGGCGCGGGTGAACGAGCGGCGGCTCATGCCGGCGACATCGGCCCACTCGTCGATCGTTGCGTGTGGCGAAGGTGCGGCGACGAAACGCCGGCACAGCGCCGACAGCCTGGGATCGGTCGGAAACGGCAGCCCGAGCGGCCGTTCCGGCAAGATCGGGATTTCGTGCAGCAGAAGGTTCATGATCAGCCCGCCGCGCCCTTTCAGCTCGCCGCCTTGCGGCAGCTTTTCCGATTCCACGATCAGGCTGTGCATCAGGTCGGTAACGCCAACGACGCGCAACCCTTCCGGCAGCCCGGGGATCGCCTGCGGCATGACATAGACCGAACGCATCGACACATCGCCCAGCATCTCCACGGAGTGCTCGGTGCCGGCGGGAATCCACATCGCATGGTCGGGCGGCACCATCCAGCGACCGTAGCGCGTGGTCACCAGCACGACGCCTACCAGCGCATGAAGCAACTGACTGCGGCTGTGGCGGTGCAGCGGCACACGATAGCCGTCAGGATATTCGGTCGGCAGCGCCACCGCCGGCCCGGCCACTTGCTCCAGCCACTGCCAGCGGCGCTCGTGCAACTGCTCGAGATCGGCACTGCCGGCGTGGAAGACTTCTTTGCCGTGCGGCATCTTGTATGGCCCACTTGCGAAACTATTGGACCAAACCACGAAAGAAGTCACCCTGCAAGCAGCTTATAAGGCAACCGTTCCTTAGGCGGCCTTCAGCAGCGTCCGCCAGTTTGCCCTGCGGGCGTGCCGCCAAAAAGACCACGGAGCCTACCTTGACCGACACGACAGCCGCCAGCGTCGCCCCACCGACCGCCAATCACGCATCAGCCCAGGCGACGGCCTTCACCGTCATCCTGGCGGTGAGCTTCTGCCATTGCATCAACGACATCATGCAGTCGCTGCTATCGGCCATCTATCCCTTGCTGAAAGAGAATTACGGCCTCGATTTCTGGCAAATCGGCCTCCTGACCTTCACCTTCCAGGTGACCGCATCGCTGCTGCAGCCGGTGATCGGCATGATCACCGACAAGCGGCCGATGCCCTATTCGCTGCCCTACGGCATGGCGTCTTCGCTGATCGGCCTGGTCGTGCTCGCCTATGCCGGGCACTATTCGCTGCTCCTGGTCGGCGCCTCGCTGATTGGCATCGGCTCGGCGATCTTCCATCCGGAATCCTCGCGCATCGCACGCTTCGCCTCTGGCGGCCGCTTCGGTCTGGCGCAGTCGCTATTCCAGGTCGGCGGCAATTTCGGCCAATCCATGGGGCCGCTGCTGGCTGCCTTCATCGTCGTGCCCTTCGGCCAGACCAGCATCTCCTGGTTCGCTGTCGGCTCGCTGATCGGCATCATCGTTTTGTGGCGGGTCGGCGGCTGGTACAGCCGGCTGCGCGCAGCACAGGGCAATCGCAAGATGGCGAGCTTCGTCTCGCCCTTCCCGCGCCGCAAGGTGATGTGGGCACTGGCGGTGCTGACGCTGCTGGTGCTGACCAAGAACGCCTACATCGCCAGCCTCGCCAGCTACTACACCTTCTATTCGATCCATAAGTTCGGCGTTTCGGTGCAGATGTCGCAGGTCATGCTGTTCCTGTTCCTTGGCGCCTCGGCGCTAGGCATCCTGCTTGGCGGCCCGTTCGGCGACCGCTATGGACAAAAGGCCATGATCTGGTTCTCCATCGTCGGCGTGCTGCCCTTCACGCTCGCCCTGCCCTACGCCAACCTGGAATGGACGATGGTGCTGACGGTGCTGATCGGCCTGATCCTATCATCGGCCTTCTCCAACATCGTCGTTTTCGCCCAGGAACTGGTGCCGGGACGTGTCGGCATGATCGCCGGCATCTTCTTCGGCTTCGCCTTTGGCATGGGCGGCATCGCGGCTGCCGTGCTCGGCGTGGTCGCCGACATGAAGGGCATCGATTATGTCTTCCAGGTCTGCTCGTACCTGCCGCTGCTTGGGCTGCTGACCGTGTTCCTTCCGAATATGAAGGAAGCCAGGAGGGCGCAGGCG
The DNA here is from genome assembly GCF_040319965.1 of Mesorhizobium sp. M0830. Lineage (NCBI taxonomy): Bacteria > Pseudomonadati > Pseudomonadota > Alphaproteobacteria > Hyphomicrobiales > Phyllobacteriaceae > Mesorhizobium > Mesorhizobium sp. M0830. Next base: position 139,607 of record NZ_JAMYOR010000005.1, read on the forward strand.
GTCGCTGCAACCCGGTAAGGCCGGGCGATATAGGCACCCGCCCCGATGGCGGGTGCCTTCTGGAAAATATCCTAGGCCTTGAAGAAGGCCAGCAGGTCGGCGTTGATGATGTCGGCTTGGGTCGTGGCCATGCCGTGTGGGAAGCCCTTGTAGACCTTGAGCTCGCCCTTCTTGAGCAGCTTGATCGTCAACAGTGCCGAGTCGGCTATTGGGACGATCTGGTCGTCGTCACCGTGCATGACCAGAACCGGCACGTCGATCTTCTTCAGGTCTTCGGTGAAGTCGGTCTCCGAGAAGGCCTTGATGCAATCATAATGCGCCTTGGTGCCGCCCATCATGCCCTGGCGCCACCAATTGTCGATGATCCCCTGCGAGACTTCCGCGCCCGGACGGTTGAAGCCGTAGAACGGACCTGCCGGGACATCGCGGAAGAACTGGGCGCGGTTGGCTGCCTGGGCGGAGCGGAAGCCGTCGAAGACCTCGATCGGCAAGCCGCCGGGATTGGCCGCGGTCTTGAGCATGATCGGCGGCACCGCGCCGATCAGCACCGCCTTGGCGACACGGCCGCCCGAGCCGTATTGAGCGACATAGCGCGCCACCTCACCGCCACCGGTCGAATGGCCGACATGGATGGCGTCCTTGAGATCCAGATGGGCGGCGAGATCCGCGACATCGGCGGCGTACGTATCCATCTCGTTGCCAATGTCCGTCTGGGTCGAGCGGCCGTGCCCGCGCCGATCATGGGCAACGACCCTGTAGCCTTGTGACAGGAAGAACAGCATCTGGGCGTCCCAGTCATCGCTGCTCAATGGCCAGCCATGATGGAAGACGATCGGCTGACCGGTCCCCCAGTCCTTGTAGTAAATTTGCGTTCCGTCCTTGGTGGTGATCGTGCCGCTGCCGGAGCTGGGCTTGGATTGCGAGGTCATCTCAATCTCCGTTCTGTTGACTTCGCGATAAACGATATCGCGATAACTATCGCTATCGCAGTTCGAAAACCTTGTCCATAAAAATATATATCGCGATATCGTTTTTCGTGGTATAGAACCGACTGCCGTACCGGCAGAAGGAATGCGCCGTGCCTCTCCCGTTGGACAATCAACTCTGTTTCACGCTCTATGCCACCAGCATGGCGATCAATCGCACCTATAAGCCGATGCTGGACCAGATGGGCATCACCTATCCGCAATATCTGGTTCTGAACGCGCTTGGAGAGACCGATGGCATGTCGGTTGGCACGGTTGCGCGGCGGCTTGCCCTTGAATCGAGCACCGTCACGCCACTGGTGAAGCGGATGGAGCAGGCTGGACTGGTGACCCGCCAGCGCAGCCAGACCGACGAGCGCCAGGTGCAGGTCGATCTGACCGCCGCCGGTCGCACACTGCTTGTCCAGTGCAACTGCCTCAACGAGACCTTGATCGAGCGCTCAGGCATGACTCTGGCACAGCTTGATGCGCTGAACCGGCAGATCAGGGCACTGCGCGCCGCGTTGAGCGGCGAACACTAAGCCACACCCCTTGCGTGCCCGCCTGGCTTTGCCATTGGTCGATAGCAATCGGCGCGGCCCTTGAGCCATAGCGGCCAAGGGCAGCTAAGCCAAACCTCGGAGAGCAGGCGCAATCATGCCGATTTAAGCACGGTGAATGGGCGTTTGCGGATGGCCCGCTTTGGCTGGTAACTGACGGCGGGAGCGGGACGGCCGACATGAAAGCCTTGGACCTTGTCTATGCCGAATTCGCGCATGAGGGCCATCTGTTCGTCGGTTTCCACCCCTTCGACCAGGATTTTGTGGCCGCGATTCCGCACCAGGGTGATAATGTCCTGGAGCATTGCCTTGCCGTTCGGGGCGCTGCAATCGTGCAGGAACGAGCGATCGATCTTTACCGTATCGAAATCGATCAGGCGGAGCCACGAAAGGCCCGCGAAGCCCGTCCCGAAGTCGTCAAGCCATATCTTGATTCCCAGCAGCTTCAGGTCGCTGATGCACCGAAGAATGTCCGAATGCATCTCCATCTCCAGCCCTTCGGTGATCTCGAAGGCCAGCCTGCTTCCGGAGACGCCGGTCTCGCCCAGAATGGTCGCTACCGACGTTGCAAAGCCAGGTGTCTTGAGCTGGATCGGAGAGACGTTGACACTGACGACGCGGACGTAATCGTCCGCCAGGAGCTCGGCGCACACCGTTCTTATTGCCCAGCGCCCGAGTTCCAGGATTGCGCCGGTTCGTTCCGCGACGGGAATGAACAGGCTCGGCGGAACCGACGTGCCGTCCAGCATTTTGAGGCGCATCAGAGCCTCTACGGCTTCAACTCGGTCCGTTTTGACATCCTGGATAGGCTGGTAAACGAGTGACACGAGGTTCTGGCCGATAGCGATCTTCAGCAAAGCCGCAATGTTCTCGCTCTCGTCGCTGCTCTGGGGATCGGAGGGGTCGAACAGGCGAGCACAGTTTCGGCCACCGGCTTTTGCCAGATAGAGTGCGCGATCAGCCTCGTGGATGATCTTCTCCAGCTTGGCGCCAGTCTGCGTTCTGGTGAACGCAGCGCCAACGCTCACGGTCACGATCGAGACGCCGTCTCGCCGCAGCTCGTGGATGAGCGCCAGGTTCTCCACCGTGCTGCAAATGGCTTCCGCGATCTCCAGGATCTGCTCTTTGTTCTCCACGCGAGCCAGGATAATGAACTCTTCACCGCCGTAGCGGCCGATGGAGCCATTGTACCGCCTGATCATTTCGCTAAGAGCATTGGCGACATGGATCAGGCAGCGGTCGCCTTCCTGATGGCCGTAACAATCATTGAACTTCTTGAAGAAGTCCACGTCGATGAGGATCGCCCCAAAACTGGTGCCAACCTTTTGCCAGTCGTTCCAGTAGTCCCTTAGCTTCTCGTCGATCGCCCGCCGGTTCTCCAGGCCTGTAAGCGGATCGGTCCGCGACAGTCTCAGCAGGGCCTTACCGCGTTCGGTCGCCTCGTTGTGCTGGATCTTCGCTTCCAGGGCGTTCAGGAAGACGTTGTAGCGCTCTTCATTCAGTTTCCAGTTGACATATGAGGTAAACGTGAAGCAAGAGATATAGAAAGTTCCGAATACCATCTTGTATATTAGCGTCGAAGGCACGAAATAATTTACCACGTACAGTATACACAATATTATTGTGGAAGTTACTATCGAAAGTTTGAAATTGAACGTGAAGAAAAGATTGGCGCTCATCATGAAGATGGTGCCGAAGACCATATAGTAAGAGACGCTTTCTTTGTCCGCACCAAAAACTGCAGGGCACAGCCAACCGACATAGCCAAAGATGATGGCTCCGGCGCAAGTGACGTCAAGCCATTCCGTTGCTACCTCCCGGCGAAGCTGCGCTTCCAGGATCAAAAGCGCAGTCAATCCGACCGCGAAGCGCGCAGTGATCGTGTATGCAGCCACATCTGGGATCAGCAGCAGATCCGTTGCAGAAAACAAGAGATAGATGACAACGGCCATCCAAAGCCCTGGCCGGGCTTCCCCTCTTCGCGTCGCATGAGCTTCCGTACGGTAGAGGGCGCGGAGCTCGTCGGTCCCCAGTTCATAGCGCGGTTCGTACGGCTCCGCATGAACAGTATCGGCCAATGCGGATGACGCGTGATCGTTCATCACAGCAAACCCCGTTTGAAGGGGATTTTCGGCTCCGAACTCATTTCTAGTTTCTGCCCTCACGCAGGCCGACTCCCTGGACGCGACAGCGATTGCGACGCCACGCGTACAAATGCAATCGCGCAGGACAAGTTTCCGTTAACTCGAAACCCGAATCCGGCCCGGAAGAAGTGCAATGATTAAAGATGGTTAGCGGGAAATTAATCATAACGCTAAAATGCGCCCGGCCCATCATTGGCAAATGGAGCATTCTACGCAATAAGTTAACTGACTGTTAACTATGGAGCGTTGGTGTGCAAACCGTTCTTGATGGAAAAAGCCTGATTACTGCCGAGATGCTCGCCGGAAGTCTGCCTCGGGGAAGACCCGAGGATCACGGCGAAGTCTTCGAAACCGCTCGTGCAGAGCTTGCACTCATTCTCCATGCGACCCATCAGCAAATCGAACAAGGAAAGGACCCCGCCGAGGTCATTCGTAGTCTGATGTCGCACCTCAACGCGACACGTGCCAAAGTTCATCCCGACGTTTGGCAAGCATTGATACCGGTGGTGCAGAACCATCCGGTCCTGGAGTATTTTCTCGAGGATCCGCTTACGCGGTGGTCTTTCAGCAAGCCCAGAGGTTATGCTGGTGATGCGGAGTTGCTCGACTACATCTATTGTGATCCGCACGTGGCCGAGAGCGTGGCAAACGCCTCGGAGATCGGCAAGGCGCTCTATACCCATACCCAGGACGTCCCGTCTTGCGTCGCTGCACGGGAACGACGTGACCTATTGACCCGCTATGTCGATGAGATCGCGGCCAAGAACGGACCGGAAACCGAGATCCTGGCGATCGCGGCCGGGCATTTGCGGGAGGCCAATCGCTCGGTCGCCCTGGCGGAAGGACGTCTCAAGCGTTGGGTTGCGCTCGACCAGGATCCACAGAGCGTTGGGTTGATCGCACGTGACTTCCAGGGCACCGCGATCGAGGCGGTCGACGGGTCGGTGCGGACCGTGCTCACGAGGGGCCACAGGCTGGGCAAGTTCGACTTCATCTACGCCTCCGGCCTTTACGACTACCTCCAGCACAACGTCGCCGTAAAACTCACGAAGACCTGCCTGCAGATGTTGAAGCCGAACGGGACATTTCTCTTTGCCAACTACGCCGAGGACAATCCTGACGCCGGCTACCGGGAGACCTTCATGGACTGGGTGTTGCTGCTGCGATCGGAGGTCGACATGTGGAACATCGTCAATGCCAGCGTCGACCGCAACGCCGTCAACGCGCAGGTGTTCTTTGGCGAGAACCGCAACGTGCTCTATGCCGTCATCGAAAAGCGGGGATAATCACCGCCCCGAACTGCGCGCCGGCGGACGTGCCTTTGGCTGACGTGCCTTTGGCTTGCACCTCCGGCCGCCTTCCGCTATAGAGCCGCCACCCGCGTAGACACCCTTGGAGGCAACGCGGCGGAAGGCCGCCTTCCCGCATGATCCCGAAAAGTGGATTCCGGTTTTCGGACCAGGTCATGCATGGGTATGTCGGCTTTCGACGTTTACGGCCAGGCAGGTTGCCAACCGTAAGCGCTCCAGAACAAACCGAAAGGAAATGCCATGAGCCACGACACTTACGAGCTCAAGGCCGAAGCACGCGAACAGGTCGGTAAGGGGTCCGCCCGTGCAGTTCGCCGCAACGGTAAAGTGCCTGCAGTAATCTATGGTGACAAGCAGCCTCCCCTGGCTATCGCACTCACCTACAAGGACATCTATTACAAGATCCATGGCGGCGGGTTTTTGACCACGATCGCCACGATCGATGTCGACGGCAAGAAGATCCAGGTCCTGCCGAAGGACTTCCAGCTCGACCCGGTCAAGGATTTCCCTGTCCATGTCGACTTCCTGCGCATCGGCAAGGACACCCAGGTCAATGTCGACGTGCCTGTCCATTTCATCAATGAGGACAGGTCGCCCGGCATCAAGCGCGGCGGCGTGCTCAACATCGTGCGTCACGAAGTCGAGTTCCACTGCCCGGCCAATGCGATCCCGGAATTCATCACCATCGATCTCACCGGCGCCAACATTGGCGACTCGATCCACATCTCGTCGGTCAAGCTGCCGGCTGGTGTGAAGCCCGTGATCTCCGACCGCGACTTCACCATCGCGACCATTGCCGGTTCGTCGGCGATGAAGCCGGAGGCGGAAGAGACGACTGAAGTGGCTGCACCCGAACCGGCTCCCGCCGCCGAAGAGAAGTAACTCTTTCCCGCTCGGAGCAGACGATGCTTGTCTTTGCAGGCCTCGGCAATCCGGGCGCGAAATATGCCAACAACCGCCACAATGTCGGTTTCATGGCGGCGGACGCAATCGCCCGCCGCCATTCCTTTTCGCCCTGGTCGAAGAAATTCCAGGGCCTGATTTCAGAAGGCACGCTCGGCGGCGAAAAGATCGTCCTGATCAAGCCGCAGACCTTCATGAACCTGTCCGGCCAGTCGGTTGGCGAAGCGCTGCGCTTCTACAAGCTCGAGCTGTCCGCACTCACCGTGTTCTATGACGAGATCGACCTTGCCGAAGGCAAACTGCGCATCAAGACCGGCGGCGGCGCCGGCGGCCATAACGGCATCCGCTCGATCGATGGCCATGTCGGCAACGCCTACCGCCGCGTGCGCATCGGCGTCGGTCACCCCGGCGTCAAGGAAATGGTCCAGCACCATGTGCTCGGCGATTTCGACAAGGTCGACCGCGAATGGCTCGAACCGCTGCTCGACGCAATCGCCGAGAACGCCGCCATGATCGCCAAGGGCGACGACTCCGGCTTCATGAACAAGGTCAGCCTCGCCGTCCAGGGCAAGGCCGGCACGGAACCAGAAAAGCCGGCGCAGAAGCAGCAGGGCCCCAAACACCAAAGCCACATCCGCCAGGCACGCCCGCAACAGGCCCCCGCCAAACCGCCTGAGACCGGCCCGATGGCCGCCATGCTGAAGAAGCTGTTCGGCGGCAAGGACTGAGCGGGATCGGCGCCACAGGGCTTGACGTTGATCACCCCTATCGCCCATAGCCCTGATCAAATTTCTATTTCCCTATAGGACCGGACAAAAAATGGGTTTCAAATGCGGCATCGTTGGCTTGCCCAACGTCGGCAAGTCGACGCTTTTCAACGCGTTGACCAGGACGGCGGCGGCGCAGGCCGCCAACTATCCGTTCTGCACCATCGAACCGAACACCGGCGAGGTAGCGGTGCCCGATCCGCGCCTGCAGAAGATCGCGGCGATCGGCAAGTCGAAAGAGATCATCCCGACCCGCATCTCCTTCGTCGACATTGCCGGCCTGGTGCGCGGCGCCTCGAAGGGCGAAGGGCTGGGCAACCAGTTCCTCGCCAACATCCGCGAGGTCGACGCCATCGTGCATGTGCTGCGCTGCTTCGAGGATGACGACATCACCCATGTCGAAGGCCGCATCGACCCTGTTGCCGACGCCGAGACGGTCGAAACCGAGCTGATGCTCGCCGACCTCGACAGCCTCGAGCGCCGCATCGTGCAATTCCGCAAGCGCGCCGGCAGCAAAGACAAGGAAGCGACCACCGTGCTGCCGATGATGGAGGCAGCGCTCGAACTGCTGCAAGCCGGCAAGCCGACCCGCATCCTGCTTAAGGGCATCTCGGCGGAAGACCTGCGCATCCTGCAGGGGCTGAACCTTCTGACCTCGCACCCCGTGCTCTACGTCTGCAATGTCGCCGAGGCAGATGCCGCCACCGGCAACGAGCACACCAGCGCCGTGGAAAAGATGGCTGCCGCGCAGGGCGCGGGCACCGTGGTGATCTCGGCGGCGATCGAGGCGGAAGTCGCCCAGCTCTCCGACGAGGAAGAGATGGAATTTCTGTCCTCGCTGGGCCTCGACGAACCCGGCCTGAACAAGGTCATCCGCGCCGGCTACGATCTGTTGCATCTGATCACCTATTTCACCGTCGGGCCGAAGGAGACGCGCGCCTGGACCATCCACAAGGGCGACAAGGCCCCTCAGGCGGCCGGTGTCATCCACACCGATTTCGAGCGCGGCTTCATCCGCGCCCAGACCATCGCCTACAATGATTTCATCACGCTTGGCGGCGAAGTGGCGGCCAAGGAAGCCGGCAAGGCGCGTGACGAAGGCAAGGAATACGTGGTCCAGGACGGCGACATCCTGCTGTTCAAGTTCAACACCTGACGCCTCAAGCGGCCGGGTATCCAAAACATCCCGGCGAGCTTTTTTCTCGACGAGTTCTTCCGAGCGGCCGACGCCCATCCGCCGGGCAGCCGCTTGTCTTGATTTTGTCATGCCACAGGTCTAAGCGGCAGGCGCGAGGTCGGCGCTGGCGCCGAGAACCGTGCAATCCGACACGACGCGTCAATCCGAACGCACCCTTTAATCCAGCAAGGGAGACCCGGCGATGATCAAGGCCTTCGTCGTGGACAATGACCGCCTGCGCGCCGTCGATGACCTCTTGGCAAACAGCGACAATGTCGTCTGGGCCGATCTGCTCAACCCGACCAAGGAAGAGGAAGCGGCGATCGAGGCGTGGCTCGGCGTCGCCATTCCGACGCGCGAGGAGATGGAGGAGATCGAGATTTCGAGCCGCCTCTATGTCGAGGATGGCGCCTACTTCATGACCGCCACCCTGCCCGCCCAGACCGAAATCGACGATCCCCTGATGTCGCCTGTCACCTTCGTGCTGGCCGGCACCAGGCTGATCACCGTGCGCTACCACGAACCGAAGGCCTTCAAGACCTTTCCGCAGCGCGCCGAGAAGGTGGCGACCGGCTGCACCAGCGGCGACACCATCCTGATCGGGCTGCTGGAGGCGATCGTCGACCGTCTCGCCGATATTCTGGAACGCGCCGGCCGCGACATCGAAGTAATCTCGCGCGACATCTTCGAGGCGCGGTCGACCAAGGTCTCCAAGCGCAACCGCGACTTCCAGGAGCTTTTGAAAGCGATCGGCCGCAAGGAGGACATCGCCTCCTCGATCCGCGACAGCCTGATCTCGCTGCAGCGCCTGGCCGGCTTTTTCGCCCATGCCTCGACCCGCACCAAGATGAGCAAGGACACCAAGGCGCGCATCAAGACGCTGTCCCGCGACGTGCTGTCGCTCGCCGACCACGCCACCTTCCTGTCGCAGAAGATTTCCTTCCTGCTCGACGCGACGCTTGGCATGATCTCGATCGAGCAGAACGCCATCATCAAGATCTTCTCGGTTGCCGCCGTCATCTTCCTGCCGCCGACGCTGGTCGCCTCGATCTACGGCATGAACTTCGACGTCATCCCCGAGCTCAAATGGGAACTGGGCTATCCCTTCGCGATTGCCATGATGGTGTTGTCGGCGATCCTGCCGTTCTGGTATTTCCGGCGCCGCGGTTGGCTCTGATCCGCCCGCCAAAGGCCATGCAGCCACGACTTGGCGCTATAGAAATCTCTTGACCAAATGTGCTGCGGCCTGCATCCGGAAACCCTTCGTCAGCCGGATTTCAGACCATGACTGCAAAAACAAAAACCTGGGCCTATGAGGATTTCGTCGAGGGCGCGTCGCTCGATCTCGGTAGCAAGCTGGTGAGCGCCGCCGAGATCGTCGAATTCGCTGGAGAATTCGACCCGCAGCCGATGCATCTCGACGAGGAGGCGGGTAAGGCCAGCATCCTCGGCGGTCTCGCGGCGTCTGGCTGGCACACCTGCGCCGTGTTCATGCGCATGCTGTGCGATGCGTTCCTGCTGGACTCCACCTGCCAGGGCGCACCCGGTGTCGACCATGTCAAATGGAAGAAGCCGGTCCTGGCCGGCGACCAGCTCACCGGCACCCTAGTGGTTGTTGCCAAGCGCCTGTCGAAATCGAAGCCGCAACTCGGCTTCGTGACAATGCGCAGCGAGCTGTTCAACCAGCGTGGCGAAAGCGTCTTCGAGCTTGAGAATTCCGCCATGTTCCTCACGCGCGATGCCGCGGGGAGCCAAGCATGACACTGGACGAATTCTTCCGCATCGGCACCACCGTGACGCTCGGCTCGCACACATTCGAGCCCGAGGCGATCAAGGCGTTCGCACGCAAATACGACCCGCAAATCTTCCATGTCGACGAGGACGCAGCGAAGAAGAGCGTGCTCGGCGGGCTCTGCGCTTCCGGCTGGCACACGGCGGCGACCTGGATGAAACTTAATCTCGAAAATCGCATGGACGCCGAGATCCCTGCGTGGAGCGGCCCCGGTCCGGTGCCGGAATTTGGCCCCTCGCCCGGTTTCAAGAACCTGAAATGGCTGAAGCCGGTCTATGCCGAGCAAACCATCACTTTCACGCGCACGGCGCTGTCGCACCGCCCGATCGCCTCACGCCCCGGCTGGCGGCTGCTGGCCCTGCGATGTGAGGCTTTTGAGTCGACCGGCGACATGGTGCTGGAGTTCGAGAGCGCGGTGCTGGTGAAGACGGGTGAGTAGCCGGTTCGGCGAATTCATCGTGCCAGCGGCACGATGAAAGGCCAACGAATGCTGCGAAGCAACGGGGACCGCCCGGGCGGTCGTGATCAATCGCTTTTCAAACCCCTTCAAACCCAATCAGCGTCCGCACCGGCACGCCGAGCGCTTCGAGCTTGGCGCGGCCGCCCAGGTCCGGCAGGTCGATGACGAAGCAGGCGGCGAGGATATCCGCACCGATCTGGCGCAGCAGCTTGACCGCCGCCTCAGCGGTGCCGCCGGTGGCGATCAGATCGTCGACCAGGATCACCTTCTCGCCGGGCGAAACGCCGTCCTTGTGCATCTCCATCTCGTCCAGCCCGTATTCCAGGCTGTAGGCGACGCGCACCGTCTCGAAGGGTAGCTTACCCTTCTTGCGGATCGGTACGAAACCCGCCGAGAGCTGATGGGCGACGGCGCCGCCGAGGATGAAGCCGCGCGCCTCGATGCCGGCGATCTTGTCGACCTTCTGGCCGGCATAAGGATGCACCAGCTCGTCGATGGCGCGGCGGAAGGCGCGCGCATTGCTGAGCAGCGTGGTGATGTCGCGAAACAGGATGCCGGGCTTGGGATAGTCCGGAATGGTGCGGATCGCGGCAAGCAGCGTGTCTTCTAGTGAGGATTTCATGTGTCGAGATTACCTGAAACGGAGGTTGTTGCGCGACAATTGTTCGATCGAACTGCAGCCCATCAGCTTCATGCCGCGTTCGATCTCGGCCCGCATCAGTTCAAGCGCCCGTTCGACGCCGGGCTGGCCGGCCGCTGCCAACGGGAACAGATAATAGCGGCCGACGCCGACGGCCTTGGCGCCGAGCGACAGCGCCTTCAGCACATGCGTGCCGCGCTGCACACCGCCATCCATGATGACGTCGATCCTGTCTCCGACCGCATCGACGATCTCGGCAAGCTGGTCGAACGCCGCCCGCGAGCCATCCAGCTGCCGGCCGCCATGGTTCGACAGCACAATTCCGCTGCAGCCGATGTCCACGGCACGCCTGGCATCCTCAACCGACATGACGCCCTTAAGGCAGAACGGACCCGACCACAGCTTGACCATCTCGGCGACGTCGTCCCATGTCATCGACGGGTCGAGCATCTCGGTGAAGTAGCGGCTGATCGACATCGTGCCGCCACCCATGTCGGCATGCTCGTCGAGCTGCGGCAGCTTGAACCCCTCATGGGTGAAATAGTTGATCGCCCAGGCCGGCTTGAGCGCGAACTGCAGCATCCCGGCCAGATTGAGCTTGAAGGGAATGGCGAAGCCGGTGCGTTTGTCGCGCTCGCGATTTCCCCCGGTGATGCTGTCGACGGTCAGCATCATCACCTCGACGCCAACCCCCTTTGCCCGCTGCATCATCGCCCGATTGAGTGCGCGATCTCTATGGAAATAGAACTGATAGACCTGCGGGCTGCTGCTGATCCGGCGCGCTTCTTCAAGGCTGACGGTGCCAAGCGAGGAGACCCCGAACATCGTGCCATATTTGGCGGCGGCCTTGGCGACCGCGCGCTCGCCCTGATGGTGGAACAGCCGCTGCAAGGCGGTCGGCGAGCAATAGAACGGCATCGCCAGCTTCTGGCCCATGACCGTCACCGACATGTCAATCTCGCTCACCCCGCGCAAGACATTGGGAACCAGGTCGCAGGTGTCAAAGCTTTCAGTGTTGCGGCGGTAAGTGACCTCATCGTCCGCCGCGCCGTCGATGTAGTTGAAGATCGGCCCCGGCAGCCGCTGCTGCGCCATGCGGCGGAAATCGGAAAAGTTGTGACAGTCGCTGAGCCGCATCATCGAAATCCAAACACCATGCCGTCGACAATTCTTTTTTCAAAGATGCTGTGTGGCATACCACAGGGCGCCGTGCCAACGGACCTGTGCGACAAGAACGCACCTGACCACCAGATCGCCAACCCCCGTTCAGCAAAAAAGGGCGCCCGTCGGCGCCCTTTTGTGATCAATTGGCTGTGTCGCTTAATGCGCCACGCCTTCCCACACCTTGCGCTTGGTGAGATAGACCAGCGCACCGAACAACAACAGGAACACCAGAACGCGGAAGCCGGTCTTCTTGCGATCTTCCATGTGCGGCTCGGCCGCCCACATCAGGAAGGTCGCAACGTCGCGGGAATACTGGTCGACGGTCTGTGGCGAGCCGTCGTCATAGGTCACCTGACCATCGGACAACGGCTTGGGCATTTTCAGCGACACGCTGGACATGAAGTACGGATTGTAGTGGGTGCCTTCCGGGATCACCATGCCGGCCGGCGGCGTCTGGTCGTAGCCGGTCAGCAGCGAATGGATGTAGTCGGGACCGCCCGCGTCGTACTGCGTGAAGATGTCGAAGACGAATTGCGGAAAGCCGCGCTCGACGCCGCGTGCCTTGGCCAGCAGCGACATGTCGGGCGGCGCAGCGCCGCCATTGGAGGCAGCGGCGGCCTCCTCATTGGCGAAGGGCGCCGGGAAATGATCGGACGGCTTGCCGGGACGGTCGAACATGTCGCCGGCATCGTTGGGGCCGTCATGAATCGTGTACTCGGCCGACAGCGTCTTGATCTGGGCATCGGAATAGCCGAGGTCCGACAGCGTGCGGAAGGCCACCAGGTTCATCGAATGGCAGGCCGAGCAGACTTCCTTGTAGACCTTGAGGCCGCGCTGCAACTGCGCCTTGTCATATGTGCCGAACGGGCCGGTGAAGCTCCAGCTCATTTCCTTCGGCTCGTTGATCGGGAAATGCGTCGGATTGGCCGCGTTGTGTGCCTCTTCGGCGGCGACTGCCCAAGTGCTTGCTGCCCCGGTGCCGGCGGCCACAAGGCCGATCAGCGCCAGCGAGGTGAGAATCCTTTTCATGCCAAATCCCCTTAGATTCTCTACCGGTCTGTCTTCCTGTTTGAGCATGGCCTTGTCCGGAAACCGGTTCCCACTTTTCGGGATCATGCTCAGCCCTTGGTCTCTGGTGCGGCCGTGGCGCCAGCCGGATGTCCGCCACCGCCCTTGTTCTTCTCGAGCACCGCTTCGGTGATCGAGTTCGGCAGCCTTCGCGGCGTTTCGATCAGACCGAGCACAGGCAGGGCGACCAGGAAGAAGGCGAAGTAGATCAGCGTCGCCATCTGCGCCATGAACACATAGCTGCCTTCCGCCGGCTGCGAGCCCAGCCAGCCCAGCAGGACGGCATCGGCCACGAACACCCAGAAGAACAGCTTGTACCAGGGCCGATAGACCGCCGAGCGCACCTTCGAGGTGTCGAGCCACGGCACCAGGAACAGCATGACGATGGCGCCGAACAGGCACAGAACGCCGCCGAGCTTGGAGTTGATCGGCCCGACATTGAAGGTGATGGCGCGCAGGATGGCGTAGAACGGCAGGAAGTACCATTCCGGCACGATATGGGCCGGGGTCTTCAGCGGATTGGCGACCGTGTAGTTGTCGGGATGGCCGAGATAGTTCGGCAGGTAGAAGACGAAATAGGCGAAGAAGAACAGGAACACGAGCATGCCGAACGCGTCCTTGATGGTCGCGTAAGGGGTGAACGCAACGGTGTCGGTCTTCGACTTGACCTCGATGCCGGTCGGGTTCGACTGGCCGACGACATGCAGCGCCCAGACGTGCAGCACGACGACGCCGGCAATCATGAACGGCAGCAGGTAATGCAGCGCAAAGAAGCGATTCAGCGTCGGGTTATCGACAGCAAAGCCGCCGAGCAGCAGCTGCTGGATCCAGTCGCCGACCAGCGGAATGGCCGTGAAGAAGCCGGTGATGACCGTGGCGCCCCAGAAGCTCATCTGGCCCCAGGGCAGCACGTAGCCCATGAAGCCGGTCGCCATCATCAGGAGATAGATGATGCAGCCGAGGATCCACAGCAGCTCCCGCGGCGCCTTGTAGGAGCCGTAATAAAGGCCACGGAAGATGTGGATATAAACGGCGATGAAGAAGAACGACGCGCCGTTCGAATGCAAGTAGCGCAGCAGCCAGCCCGAATTCACGTCGCGCATGATCTTTTCGACTGAGCCGAAGGCAAGATTGCTATCGGCCGTGTAGTGCATGGCCAGCACGATGCCGGTCAGCATCTGTGCTACCAGCATGATCGCCAGGATGCCGCCGAAGGTCCACGCATAGTTGAGGTTGCGCGGCACCGGATAGGCGATGAAGCTGTCATAGACCAGCCGCGGCAGCGGCATGCGGGCGTCGAACCAGCGTCCGAGACCGGTTTTGGGCGTATAGGTCGAGTGTCCCTCGCTCATCGAAATATCCCCTGCCTCAACCGATAAGGATCTTGGTATCGGAAATGAACTTGAATACTGGCACCGCCATGTTCTCCGGGGCCGGGCCTTTGCGGATGCGCCCGGCGGTATCGTATTGCGATCCGTGGCACGGGCAGAACCAGCCGCCGAAATCGCCTTCCTGGCCGAGCGGAATGCAGCCCAGATGCGTGCAGACCTGAACCATCACCATCCAGGCTTCCTTGCCGGGCGTGGTGCGGTTGGCATCGGTCGCCGGTGCGTCGGCCGGCAGATTGGCGTTGCGCGCGATCGGGTCCTTGAGATCGGCCAGCTTGACCGCCTCGCCGTCCTTCATTTCCTGTTCGGTGCGGTTGCGCACCACGACGGGCTTGCCGCGCCACTTGACGATCAGCGACATGCCCGGCGTCAGCGAGGCAACGTCGACCTCGACCGATGCGAGCGCCAGCGTCGAGGCATCGGGGCGCATCTGGTCGATGAACGGCCACGCGAATGCACCCGCGCCGACCACTGCGGCCATGCCGGTGGCGACGTAGAGAAAATCACGACGGTTGGGATCCTGGGTGTCGGTTGCGCTCACGGGTGCCTGATCCTTTCGCCTCTTCCGTGCCGGTGGCTGAGCCTTTTTCCCCGCTCAATTACGCCAACCCGACAGCGCATGGCGAACAGGCTTGCGAATTCCTCCGGCATTTGGACCTCGGTTTATGCGTGAAGCCCGTTTTTGTCCAGACGGATCAAGGCACAAGGGCAGATTGTCGCGGGGACAAAATCCGCCGCCGGGCAATGCGACGCCGGATAGCCGTCAAACATCGCTAAGCAGCAGGGAAACAACCGCAAATCCGATGCCCTTGTGCGCCTCGACACAAGGCGCCAGCCGGGTCTATCCTTACCATCATGGCACACGTGATAGACCGCGACACTTGGGCCGTTCGCTCCGACCGCTGGAAGGGCGAACTGCAATGCGGCGCCTACGGCTCCAACTCCTGCCTGATCTTCAACTACCTGCCCGATGTCGGCGGCGGTCCTCGGCTGCACACGCATCCCTACGCAGAGATATTCATCATCCGTCAGGGCACCGGACTGTTCACGGTCGGCGACAAGGAGATCGAAGCCTCCTCCGGCCAGATCCTGATCGTGCCGCCCAACACGCCGCACAAATTCACCAATCTCGGCCCAGGCCCGCTGGAGACGACCGACATCCACGAGAACGGCACGTTCATCACCGAATGGCTTGAGTAGACCATGATCCCGAAAAGTGGGAACCGGTTTTCGGAAAGATCATGGTCAAAGACAGAGTTATTTGGCGCCGAGCCTCGCAAGCACGGCCCTCGGGATGTTGTATTCGCGGATGACGGCGTCATGCCTACGCAATCCGCACAGTTCGCGCTGGATGAAATAGCCTTGCACCGCCTCGGCGGCATCCTTGAGCAGCCGGGGGCGCAGTTGTTCGTCGGCATTGTCGCGCAGCCTGGCCAGCGTTTCCTCGACCCGCTGACCGGCGCGGCCGAGTGCGGCTGCCTTCTCCGCCAATATCTCATGGCCGAGGGCGTCGAAGGCGACCTCGGCAGCCGAGGCGCCGGCAAGATGAGATGGCGGACGCAAGGACATTTCAGCCTCCTTTCCCGAAAATCATGTGGTGGGTGACGAATTCTTCGCCTTCCACGCGCAGAAAGCCAAGCCGTTCATAGAAACCGAAGGCTTCGTGCGGCGCGCGTGTGTTCAGCACGGCGAAATGGCGACGCGCCCTGTCGATGACGGTCTCGACCAGCATCCGGCCGAGGCCGGTGCGACGGTGGCTCGCACTGACGAACAGGTGCCGGACCCGGCCATGGTCCCTGCCCTCGAAATAAGGATCGATGTTAAGCCCGCACACACCGACGAGTTCCCGGCCATTCCAGGCACCGTACAGCGCCTCGCCGCGCCTCAGGAACTTGTTGCGGCCGCTTGCCCAGCCATTTCCCAGGCGCACCAGCATCCAGTAACCTTCCAGCCGGCTTTCCTGCTTCAGCGTCTCGAAGGCCGGGGTGGTTGGCCGGAGCCGCTTGAGCACATAGCACACCCCGGGGCCGATCTCTGGGTCCGCAGATCCAACCATGGAGCTACTCCGCCGGGCGTGTCTCTTCGAGCACGCTGTCCTCGTGATAGAGAAAACCGCCGGACTGGCGTTTCCACAGCCGCGCATAGAGCCCATCGAACGCCACCAGCTGGTCATGCGTGCCTTGTTCGACGATGCGGCCACCGTCGAGCACAACCAACCGGTCGAGCGCGGCGATCGTCGACAGCCGGTGGGCGATAGCGATGACCGTCTTGTTCTCCATCAGCCGCGTGAGATTCTCCTGGATCGCCGCCTCGATGTCGGAATCGAGCGCCGAGGTTGCTTCATCGAGAATCAGGATCGGGGCGTCCTTGAGGAAGACGCGGGCGATCGCCACGCGTTGGCGCTGGCCGCCCGACAGTTTGACACCGCGCTCGCCGACAAAGGCCTCGTAGCCGACACGATCCCTATTGTCGCGCAGGCCCAGGATGAACTCGTGCGCCTCGGCCTTCTTTGCCGCCGCGATCACTTGCGTCTCGGTCGCGCCAGGCATGCCGAGCTTGATGTTGTCGCGCAGCGAACGGTGGAACAGGGTCGTGTCCTGGCTGACGACGCCGATATTGGCGCGCAGCGAATTCTGGGTGACATCGGAGACGTTCTGACCATCGATGGTGATTAGCCCGCGTTCCAGGTCATAGAGCCGCAGGATCAAATTGGCGAGAGTCGTCTTGCCGGCGCCCGACGGCCCGACCAGCCCGACCTTTTCGCCCGGCCGCACCGTAAGGTCGATGCCGTTAAGCACGCCGGATCCTTTGCCGTAATGGAACTCGACGTTCTTCACCTCGATGCGACCGCCGGCCACCACGAGTTCCTTCGCGTCGGGTGCATCGACCAGGCCGAGCGGCTGCGAGATCAATGCCTTGGAATTTTCCAGCACGCCGAGGTTTCGCAATATGCTGTTAAGCTGCATCATCAGCCGCCCGAGCAGCATGTTGAGCCGCAGCACCAGCGACAGCGTGAAAGCGACCGCGCCGACGGTGATCGAGCCTTCGACCCAGAGATAGACGGCAAAGCAGCCGATTGCCGTGATCATAGTGCCCGACAGCGTCGTCAGCGCCATTCGCACGCCGGTCAGCCGGCGGGTGAAGGGGCGCAGCGCGTCGAGATAGATGTCGAAGCCGTTTTTGATGTAGCGGTCGTCGCCGTCGGCCGAGAACAGTTTCAGCGTCTGCACGTTGGAATAGGAATCGACGATGCGGCCAGTGATCATCGAGCCGGCTTCGGCGGTTTCCTCCGCGTGCTTGCGGATCGCCGGCAGATAGAGCTTGGCCAGCCAGCCGAAGGCGGAAATCCAGATCACCACCAGCACCGCCAGCCTGAGATCGAGGCCAGCGACCAGAGCCAGCGTCGTCACCGTGTAGACGATCATGAACCAGACGACCTCGATGAAGCTTTCCATCAGGTCGCCGGTCGCCTGGCCTGCCTGCCAGACCTTGGTGGCAATGCGGCCGGCAAAATCGTTCTGGAAGAAGGCGTAGGACTGGCGCGACACATGCCTGTGCGCCTGCCAGCGCACCAGATTGTAGAAGCCGGGCGTGATCGTCTGTTCGTCGACCAGCGCCGACAGGCCAACGACGATGGTCCGGATGACCAGCACCACCGCGATCATGAACACCAGTTCAGGGCCGGCGGCATTCCACAAGGCATGCCAGCTGCGCTCGGCGGGAAGCTGGTCGAGAATATCGACCAGCCGCCCGACGAAGTAGAACAGGCCGGCCTCCACCAGCGGCGCGATGCCGCCAATGACCAGCATGGCGAAGAAGGCGAACTTCGCCTGGCCGACATAGTGCCAGAGAAAGCCGCCGACGCTGGTCGGTGGCCGAAGATTCGCTGGCTCCCTGAACGGATAGACCCAGTTCTCGAACCAGCGATAGACGGCAGTCATCATTCGGCAGCTTGGCCCTTTGCAAGTGCGTCATTTGCGGCGTCAGCTGGGGCGGCGTCGGCCGGACCGTCCTCGAGCAGGAACCCGCCCGACTGGCGCTGCCAGAGCTGCGCGTAGAGCCCGCCCTTGGCGACGAGTTCGTCGTGCGAACCTTCCTCGATGACGCGGCCCTTGTCCATCACCACCAGCCTGTCCATCGCCGCGATGGTCGACAGCCGGTGCGCGATGGCGATGACGGTCTTGCCTTGCATAAGCTTGTAGAGATTCTCCTGGATTGCCGCCTCGGCTTCGGAATCAAGCGCCGAGGTGGCCTCGTCAAGGATAAGTATGGGCGCGTCTTTCAACATAACGCGAGCAATTGCGATGCGTTGCCGCTGGCCGCCGGACAATTTGACACCGCGATCGCCGACATGGGCATCGAAGCCCTTGCGGTCGCTGGCGTCCGAAAGCCCTGATATGAAATCCAGCGCCTCGGCGCGCCGCGCTGCCTCGACAAGCATTTCTTCCGCGGCGTCGGGCCGGCCATAGAGGATGTTCTCGCGCACGGAACGATGCAGCAGCGAGGTGTCCTGCGTGACCATGCCGATCTGGGCGCGCAGCGAATCCTGCGTCACACCGGCGATCTCTTGGCCGTCGATCAGGATCTTTCCGCTCTCCAGGTCGTAGAAACGCAGCAGGAGATTGACCAGCGTCGACTTGCCGGCGCCCGAGCGGCCGACGATACCGACCTTTTCTCCCGGCTTCACCGCCAGCGACAGGTCCTCGATCACCCCTTTCCGCTTGCCATAATGGAAGCGGATATTCTCGAAGCGGATCTCGCCCTTGGAGACGGCGATGTCCTTGGCGCCCGGCCTGTCCTCGACCAGACGCGGCAACGAGATCGAGGCGATGCCGTCCTGCACCGTGCCGATATTCTCGAACAGGCCCGACATTTCCCACATGATCCATTGCGACATGCCCCACAGCCTGAGCACGAGTCCGATGACCACGGCGACAGCGCCGATCGTGACCGACTGCCCGAGCCACAGCCACAGCGCCATCGCCGTGACCGAAAACAAGAGCAGCGAATTCATGATGTAGAGCAGGCCGAAAAGCACCGTCACCAGCCGCATCGACCGATAGACCGTCTGGAGGAAGCCGGCCATGCCTTCCCGCGCAAACGAAGCCTCGCGGCGTGCATGGCTGAACAGCTTGACCGTCTGGATGTTGGAGTAGCTGTCGACGACACGCCCGGTCATGGTCGAGCGCGCATTGGCCTGCTCCTCGCCGACCTTGCCCAGCTTCGGAATGAAATAGCGCAGCAACAGGATGTAGCCGACCAGCCAGACGCCCAGAGGCGACGCCAGCCGCCAGTCGGCCGAACCGACGATGAACAGCATGCCAAGAAAATAGACGATGACGTAGTTCAGGACGTCGATCAGCTTGATGACGCATTCGCGCACGGCGAGCGCGGTCTGCATCAGCTTGGTCGCTATGCGGCCGGCGAACTCGTCCTGGTAGAAGCTCATCGACTGCTTGAGCAGGTAGCGATGCACCTGCCAGCGGATGCGCATGGGATAGTTGCCCATCAATGTCTGCTGGTTGAGAAGCGAATGCAGCCATACCGTGCCCGGCAACGCGAACAGCACGATGAAGGCCATGCCGGCGAGCTTCCAGGCTTCCGTCTGCAGGAAGGTTTCGCGATTCTGCCCCGACAGCCAGTCGACGATGCGGCCGAGGAAGCCGAACATCCACACTTCCGCGATCGCGATGGCCGTCACCAGCACCGCGTCGAGAAGGATGTAGGGCCAGGCACCGCGCGTATAATGCACGCAGAAGGCCACCAGCGTCCTGGGCGGCTCGACCGGTTCCGCCGCGGGGAACGGATCGAGCCGTCTTTCAAACCAGCTAAACAACAACATAGGTCATGCTCATGAAATCTGCTTTCCGCTTATGCGGCGCGCGAACGTACAAGGTCCGCAGAACGAATGGCGCCGAGGGCCGACGGTCCGGGAATCATCCGGACCGTCGGCCTTGCTTCGCGCAATATAGGGACTCGCGGGCTTTTCACCGACAGGTGCGCCTGACGATCCTGACGGCGCACTGTTCACGATCCGGACTTTCGCGCCAGGCCTGATCAGCCGGATGATCCGGCGCACCAGCGACGGCCGGCTGTGGTCGGGAACCGCGCGCGAGAAATCGACATCCGGCAGCATGCCGCGATGCGGCCGGCGGCGGACTTCGGCGTGAACCGCCGACGAATAGGTCTCGCCGATGAGCAGCGCCCAGGTCGGCAGTCGGTGGATATGCAGGCTTCTTGAGCCCGGTATTCTGTAGGGATCGAACATCGGTCCGTCCTCCGTGTGAAAATCGAGATAAAAAGGCGAAGCAACATCGTCCGCCGGCGTTCGGCCGGAGGCACGCATTGGATCGGTCTGGACACGATAAGCATCGGTCTGGACACGATAAGCATCGGTCCGGACACGACGGACAGCATCGGTCCGGACAGGTTCAGGTGGGGCGTTCAGCCCTTTTGACTTTTTGAAAGACATCGCAGGATTCCTTCGAGAGCCGAAAAATCGTTTCGGCGGGAATCGGTGCGATCAAGTCTTAGAGAGTCAGGAGAATTGTCGTACCGAAACCGCCAGCAGGCAGGTAAGCCCACGAGAGGGGCGCTGAGTGTGCATGGTCATCATGAATTACCCCTCCATCGGTTCGGGTTGACAATGGAGCTGACATACCCGACTTCGCAGAAAATGGCCACCCGCAGGTCCAGCATTTTCCAAAACCGCGAGCCCTCTGTGGCCGATCTGCCACTTATTAGAAGGACGCGGAAATGAACGGTCGTCTCCGCATCGCGCTCTACCAGCCGGATATCGCCGGCAACACCGGGACAATCCTGCGTTTCGCCGCTTGCCTCGGGCTCGGCGTCGACATCATCGAACCGGCCGGTTTTCCGCTCTCCGACAAAGCGCTCAAGCGAGCCGGCATGGATTACCTCGAAATGGCTGCTCTGACCCGGCATGTCGACTGGCACGCCTTCGAGGGCTGGCGCAAAGCCAGCAAGCGCCGGCTGGTGCTGCTGTCGACCAAAGCCACGACCCCTTACACCAGCTTTGCCTTCGCCGATGGCGACATCCTTCTGTTCGGCCGCGAATCCGCAGGCGTTCCGGATCCTGTCCATCAGGCGGCGGATGCGCGGCTGACCATACCCATGCAGGGCGCGGCGCGCAGCATCAACGTCGCGCTTTCCGTCG
This sequence comes from Mesorhizobium sp. M0830, assembly GCF_040319965.1. Taxonomy (NCBI): domain Bacteria; kingdom Pseudomonadati; phylum Pseudomonadota; class Alphaproteobacteria; order Hyphomicrobiales; family Phyllobacteriaceae; genus Mesorhizobium; species Mesorhizobium sp. M0830. The sequence continues at coordinate 161,122 of NZ_JAMYOR010000005.1, forward strand.
CCATGGTGGCGGGCGAAGCCATCCGGCAACTCGGATAACAGCATTCCGTCTCTCGCCATCTTGACCCAGGCGCACATCGCCTCCTCCTTCGTTTGCAGATCCTTGGTTTCTTCGCTACAAGCTCAACTTAACTTGAGGTCAAGCGGAAAAATCGGGACGAAAAACAGAGATGGCACCGGTAACGGAATTGACGGTCGGCCAAGTGGCCATGCGCAGCGGTGTGGCAGTGTCGGCGCTGCATTTCTATGAGGCCCGTGGGCTGATCCGCAGCCACCGCACGTCAGGCAACCAGCGTCGCTACGGCCGCGACGTGCTGCGGCGCGTGGCGATCATCAAGGTGGCGCAGGAAGTCGGCATCTCGCTGGCCGAGATCGGCACGGCCCTGGCATCGCTGCCCGAGGGCCGCACACCGACGCGCGACGACTGGAACCTGCTGTCGACCGCCTGGCGCGACGGGCTCGACCACAAGATCGCCCAGTTGAAGAAACTGCGCGACGGTCTGACCGACTGCATCGGCTGCGGCTGCATGTCGATCGACAAATGCCCGCTGCGGAACAGGGGCGACCGGCTGGCAAGGGAGGGGACGGGCGCGAGAAGGCTGGTTGCTCTTCCATCTACCCGTTCACGGGGAGAAGGTGCCTGAACGAACTGAAGGCGGATGAGGGGCAGCGCCAGCATTCAGAGCTTCGCGCCACCCTCACCCGCTTGCCGGCGTTCGTCGTACGAAAAAAAACCAGTTGGATTTCGCCGCTGTGCGGACCACTCAAATCGCCGTAAACGGGGCGAGGAGAACCTAATCCGCCGCCGGCAACCGCCTGATGGTGAACTCGATCACGTCGCCCGGCCGCTCGAACCAGCTTTCGATCTCGGTCCAGTAGGCCTGCTTGGGAAAGCGATCGAACCATTCCTTGGCTTTTAGGCGCGCGTCGGAGCGCGGCAGCACGAAGGTCTCGCGCAGGAAACCGTCGCGCGGCATGCGTGCACGTTCGGCCCGGCTTTGATCCAGCCTTTTCTTCAGGCCATCCAGCGGCGGTCTTGCCGGGGTGCGCACGAAACGACTCCTTGCACCTGGCGCATGACTCCGAAATCGGAATCGAGTTTCGGAAAGGATCATGCGCAAAACCAAAGTGACTTGACCCTTGCCCTTAAGAGATTAGGGATCGCGCCGGCAAAAGACGAGTCATTTGTAGGACTCATCGCCCGCAACCGGAGACGGCACTTGGAACGACCTGAAATACCGGCTGGCCTGCCCGCCGACATCGAGCAGAAGAAGATGAAGGCGCGCCTGTGGTTCGAGGCATTGCGCGAACGCATCTGCGCCGGGCTTGAACAGATCGAACAGGATCTTGGCGGCCCACTGGCCTCGTGGTCGCCAGGCCGTTTCGAAAAGACGCCCTGGGAACGAGACGAGGGCCGCGGCGGTGGCGGCACCATGTCGATGATGTACGGCCGCGTCTTCGAGAAGGTCGGCGTTCATACCTCGACGGTTTATGGCGAGTTCTCGCCCGAATTCAGGAAGCTGATGCCCGGCGCCGAGGAAGATCCGCGGTTTTGGGCATCCGGCATTTCGCTGATTGCTCACCCGTGGAATCCCAACGTTCCCGCCGTGCACATGAACACGCGCATGGTGGTTACATCCAGCCAATGGTTCGGCGGCGGCGCCGATCTGACGCCGGTTCTCGACCGCCGCCGCACACAGGACGATCCCGATACCGTCGCCTTCCATCGCGCCATGCAGTTCGCTTGCGAGAAGAATGCCGGCGTCGCCGACTACCCGAAATTCAAGGCCTGGTGCGACGAGTACTTCTATCTTCCGCACCGCAACGAACCGCGCGGCACCGGCGGCATCTTCTTCGACTGGCTGCATTCGGGCGAGGACAGAGGCGGCTGGAATGCCGACTTCAACTTCGTCCAGGATGTCGGCCGCTCTTTTCTCGTCGTCTATGCCCACCTCGTGCGCGCCAACTTCAACGAGAACTGGACCGACGGTGACCGCGACGAGCAGCTCATCCGCCGCGGCCGTTACGTCGAATTCAACCTGCTTCACGATCGCGGCACCATCTTCGGCCTGAAGACCGGCGGCAATGTCGAAGCGATCCTCTCCAGCCTCCCACCTGAGGTCCGCTGGCCGTAACAAAATGGTGAGCGCGGCGTGAGCCGCATTGATGTCCCATTCGCTCGAAATGCGGCGTCGAATGTGGCATGAGGTGCGGCGAAAATTTATTTTTCGTCTAATAGGCTCTTGAAAAGGCTGGTCTATTTGTTGCGCCGGGTCGGGAAGCGCCGGCGGTTCGCCTGAGCGCAATTCCAGGAAAGCTTTAAACGATTTTCCGTTCGGAATTGCCTCAAAACAAGCGAGCCGCGACCCGACGCGACCGGACGGCCCAGACGATGCGGGACACATTCGTCAAAAGGATACCCGCCCTTCAGGAGTACTTCACAATGCGCAAGATCATTGTTTCGGCTGCCGCCGCTGCCCTTCTCGCTTCCGGTTCGGTGGCGTTCGCCGCCATCAAGCACACCACCGGCACGATCAAGACCTTTGACGCAACGGCCATGAGCCTTGTCCTCGATGACGGATCGTCCTTTACGCTTCCCAAGACCTTCAAGGATCCTGGCCTGCAGGTCGGTGAAAAGGTCCGCGTCTCATGGGAGATGAGCGGCAAGAAAAAAGTCGCCGAGGCTGTCAAGATCGCGAAGTGATGGCCTGCCAAAGCAGGGCAAGATGATGTCTGGTCCTGCTTCGGGCTAGCGCGAAAGGGCGGAGCAGAGCTGTTTCGCCCTTTTTGCCGTTGACGGCAACCGATACCACCCCATCTGTGTTATGCTTTCCACCCGCTCGCGGCTCCACGGATTCAACCCTGAAATCGGACCATGAACCAGGAAAGCGCCGGAGCCTCGATCGGGCTCCACGGAGGAAAAGGAGAAATCGCATGAAGGAATTTCACTGCGGGTCGCTCGTACCCGGCTGTGACTGGCACACGCGTGCTGATGAGGAGGCCGAGGTCATGCGTCGTGTCGTCGAGCACATGCGCGAAACGCATGGCGAGACGGTCATCCGTGAGACGATGATCGAGGCGATCCGCTCGCGCATCGAAAAGGCCCGCGACGCGGCCTAGTCTTTGCCGCTCGGATTCATCCACAACAGCAAACGAGCCGCGTTGGCGCCTCAAGATTGGTTGAAAAGCGCCATCGCGGACGTCCTGCCGGCAAGACCCGCAGGTCAAAGAATTATATTTTCCTCGGCTAAAATAAACCCTGCGGTAACCGACCCCGTGCCACTGTCGGGCAGATAATCCGGCTACAGTGGGGCTGCAAGAGAAGCCCGTCGCCACCAGGCACTGGTCCGGGATCGGTGGGGCGAGGTGTTTCGCGCATGCGCGAAAAGTCCGGCAATCGAGTGAGTCTTCGCACGACGGCGCTCCTGCTGTACGGGCTCCTTTCAGCGTATCCGGCGATAGCCCAGGAAGTGACCACATCGCTGGTCGACCTCCATCAAGGCTCGCCGCTCAGCGATCGCGCGCACGACCTTGGCGGCGGCGGTTATGAACTGCAGGACGGAAGCCGGATATCGTTCAACCAATGGTACCACGCAAGCTGGGTCGACATGCATGTCGAACTTTTGACCCAGATCACGGAAGATACCGGCATCCTCTGGGGATTTGGCACCGGAGAAGAAGGTGAGAAATATCGCATCGAGCCCAGCCTGAAGCTGGGCTTCCTCACGCAGATGCATCCGGGTCCGAACAGTACTCTTTCCTTGTCGCTCACCACCACCCTCGGCGGCAAGCTCACCGAAAAGCCATGCGAAGCGAACTACGGCGATTTCGGTACCTACAGCGTCAATTGCCGGCTCGCGGCCAGCGAGATGGCGCCAGAGGAAACTTTGAAATATCTGGTTAACGCTAAACCGGAGAGCCAGCACCTCTGGCTGAATTACCGTGTTACTTTCTGATCGCCGGGGAGGATGCAAATGAGAAAATCATCCCATCCCGAAATTCGCGTTCGCCCGTCCTGGTTCCTGTTTGAACGGAGTAAGAGCATGTCCGGTAGTTGCTTGAAATTCGTTTTCGTTGCGGCTCTCACCACCCTGTCGGCGCCGATGGCTTCGGCACAGGAGGCGGTCAATGCGGATGAGATGGCCGCGCTGTGTCACGGCGGCGGCCGGTCCACATGCGCGAGTGCAACGATACCGGCTGCGACCACACAAGCGGTGCAGGGGTGGATGAGCCCCGACGTCGGCGCGGCATGGGCTGCGGGGTACAAGGGCAAGGGCGTCACGATTACCATTGTCGACGATTTCTCCAGTACATCGCGCTTCTCGGGCAATTTCGGTGTCGGGGTTCAAACCCAGCGCCACGGTGAATGGACGCGCGAGGAAGCTGGCATGATCGCGCCCTTGGCGACCATCAGGTCGAAGGACTTTTCAACCAGCTCGGCCGTCAGCCTGACGCCTGGCCTGAACGTGCTCAATCTGAGCTATGGCATGTACGCCAAAGCGGGCTACAGCCCGAACCAGATCGGATGGAGCCCCGAGGAAGCCTCCATCATCTCCTATGCCACCAAAGGGTCGGCTGTTGTTTCGAAGGCGGCGGGCAACGATTCGGTTGCCGTGGGCGGAGAAACAGGCGGTCAGCAGGACTATCTCGATATCGCCCTGGTTGGCAAAGCCTCTGCGATCTTCGTCGGCGCCCTGTCGACGAACGGCACAACAACCAACAAGGCCCAGCTTGCCTGGTACTCCAACTATGCCGGCTCCGACCCGCTCGTGCAAAGCCACTTTCTTGTGGTTGGCGTCGATGGGAGCAAGACAGGCCTATATGGCACCTCCTTCGCAGCACCGATCATTTCAGGATATGCGGCGATACTAGGCAGCAAATTCACCAAGGCCACGCCGACCCAGATCACCAACGATCTGCTCAATACGGCTCGCACCGACACCCTGGTCAACTATAGTGCTTCCACGTACGGCAAGGGCGAAGCGAGCCTTTCACGCGCCCTGGCTCCCGTGGCAATCAGGTAGTTTCGCTCGTTCGACGACGTTTGACCGTCACGGAGCACGGGCTTCGAGCCAAGGCCTAGGTTTCCAGTGCCTTCGCGGCGCGATCAAGCAGTGCGCCGCGATCAGGCGCAAATCCCGTTTCGATCCATTCCGCCTCGAGGTTCTTGAGGATCTCGCCCAGCTTCGGTCCTGGCGTTGCACCGAGCGCCGTCAGATCGGCGCCTTTCAGCGGGAACACCGGTTTTTTCCATTTGAGCGCGAAGGCCAGCAAGCGCGAGAAGCCGCCGGCTTCAAGCAGCGCGTCATTGTCGTCGACAGCACGAACGCGGGCCGCAGCCAGCGACAGGCGCAAGCGGTCGACAAATCCCTGCCGATCGCCGCGATAGAGCCTTTTCGCCAGTTCGCCCTCGGTCGTCTTCGGCTCGACAGCGGTGGCAAGCGCCCAGTGGCGCAGGCGATCCGCTTCGGCAGTCGAAAATCTGAGCCGCTCGGCGAGCATCTTCATGCGTGCGGCATCCGGCGGCACGATCGCTTCCAGCCGCAGCAGCGGGTCGGGCGCCCAGCCCAGATCTTTCTCGGCCTTGGCCAGCCCATGGATCGCATCGATGCCCCATTTCTCGCTTTCCGGCAGCGCGGCGGTCAAGACGCCAGCCTGCCGCATCCAGAGCAGCGCCCGAGAGGGATCAGGCGCCGACAAAAGCTTCTTCAATTCGGACCAGATGCGCTCGGCCGAAAGCTGGGCCAGACCTTCCTTCAGCCGGGCACAGGCTTTCAGCCCATTGGCATCCGGCCGGCCATCGCCATACCAGGCGAAGAAGCGGAAGAAACGCAGGATGCGCAGATAGTCCTCACGGATGCGCGCTTCCGCATCGCCGATGAAGCGCAGCCGGCGTGCCTCGATGTCGGCAATGCCGCCGACAAGGTCGACAACCCGGCCATCGGCCTGCGCATAGAGCGCATTGATGGTGAAATCGCGCCGCTCGGCGTCGAGCTTCCAGTCGCGTCCGAATGACACTTTGGCCCGCCGCCCGTCAGTCTCGATGTCGGCTCGCAACGTGGTGACCTCATAGGGCTTGCCGCCGGCGACCACCGTGATCGTGCCGTGCTCGAAGCCGGTCGGCACCGCCTTGAAACCTCCCGCCTCGGCGCGGCGGATGGTTTCCCCCGGCAAGCAGGTGGTGGCGATGTCGATGTCGGCGACCAGTTGGCCCATCAGCGTGTTGCGTACGGCGCCGCCCGCAACACGCGCCTCTTCACCGCCCTCGCTCAATGCGGCCAACAGGCGCTGCAGATGCTTGTCGCCGAGCCAATCGGCCCTGCCCGCGATCGTGACGCTCACGCATAGAGCCTTTCATAGAGGGTGCGGATGATGCCGGCGGTGACGCCCCAGATGCGCCGCTCGCCATAGGGCATGTCATAGAAGAACCATTCGAGATCGTTCCACATGCGGCTGTCGCGCTTGTGGTTGGCCGGGTCCATCAGGAAGCGCAGCGGGACTTCGAAGGCGGCATCGACCTCGTCGGCGTTCAAGCTCAGCTGGAAACCCGGCCGCACGATGCCCAGCACCGGCGCGATGCGGTAGCCGCTGCCGGCGATATAGTCGGGCATGCGGCCGATGATCTCGATGCGATCGCGGTCAAGGCCGATCTCCTCGAAGGTCTCGCGCAGCGCCGCCGCCTCCGGGCTTGGATCGGTCTGATCGATGGTGCCGCCGGGAAAGGCCACCTGCCCCGAATGATTGCGCAGCTTTTCGGCCCGTTTTGTCAGTAGAACCGTCGCATCGCCTTCTTGGTCGACCACCGGGATCAGCACGGCGGCATTGCGCAGCGCCTTGCCCTGGTTGAGGCGTGGATGACCGGGGTTGAAGCGATGATCGCCATAGTCATCGCTGGCATGCGCATCCGGCTGCGCGGCAAAGCGCGCGCGAAAATCCGCTGACGAAAAAGGCGCCGGAGACACCTGGTCCATCACGCGCTCAGCCGCTTCAACTGGTCCGCCGGCATGATCGGGAACACAGCCTTTTTCGAGCGCACCGCGAACATGGTCTTGCCGCCGATCTCGACCTCCTCGCCATGGCCGACCAGCTCATACATCACCGGCCGCGCCACCAAGGCCTCCAGCCGGCCCCGCACCAGCACATAGGGTTTCAAGCCGCCGGTCTCGCTCTCGTCGACGAAGCGCAACGGTCGCTCCGGCCCGGCCTCGACGACGTCGCCGACATTGGTGCGGAAGGTGATGACCTGCGCGTCGCCGTCGCCCGAAACATCCATTTCGACGGCGATGAACGGCGCATCGGCGACGCGGATGCCGACCTTTTCCACCGGTGTCACCAGATAGGTCCTGCCGTCGGCATCCTTACGCAGCACCGAGGAGAAAAGCTGAACCAGCGGTATGCGCCCGATCGGCGTGCCCAGATAAAACCAAGTGCCATCGGCCTTGATCTCCATGTCGAGATCGCCGCAGAAGTCGGGATTCCAGCGTTCGACCGGCGCCGCACCCTTGCCGGCGCGGGTGGCGCGCGAGATCAACGCCTCGAGACCGCGCGCCTCAGTGGCACTCGCAAGGCCCTGTTCGAGATCTTCGGAGTGTTCCGTCATGGTCACGAAATAGTCACTGTTGTTCCGCTTGTCAGCCTAAGTCTGTGATTTAAATTCTAATGCAGACGCTAGGCGAGGCCGAATCGCGGCAGTCATGGTATGCTGCAGGCAGGTATTTCCAATCACAAGGATCGATGCGGCATGAGCGTAATGGTCAAGGAAAGCCCGATCAGCGAATCGGACATGATCGCCGAGGCCGAGAAAGCGCTGGCCGACATCTCCAGGATCCGCGACGGGGTCGGCCGGGTCATCTTCGGCCAGGAGAGCGTCGTCGAGCGCACGCTGGTGGCGCTGCTCGCCGGCGGCCATGCGCTGCTGGTCGGCGTGCCGGGCCTCGCCAAGACCAAGCTGGTCGAAACACTGGGCATTGTGCTCGGCCTCAATTCGCGCCGCATCCAGTTCACCCCCGACCTGATGCCGTCCGATATCCTTGGCTCCGAGGTGATGGAGCAGGACGAGACCGGCAAGCGCTCCTTCCGCTTCATTTCCGGCCCGATCTTCGCCCAGCTGCTGATGGCCGACGAGATCAACCGCGCTTCGCCGCGCACCCAGTCTGCGCTGCTGCAGGCGATGCAGGAGTACCACGTCACCATTGCCGGCGCCCGCTACGACCTGCCGGCGCCCTTCCACGTGCTGGCGACGCAGAACCCGCTGGAGCAGGAAGGCACCTATCCGCTGCCCGAGGCCCAACTCGACCGCTTCCTGATGCAGGTCGACATCCTCTATCCCGAAATCGAGGCCGAGCGCCGCATTCTGCTGGAAACGACCGGCGTCGAGGACGCGAAAGCCCAGAACGTTCTGCAGCCGGCGCGGCTGAAGGAAATCCAGACACTCATCCGCCGCATGCCGGTACCCGAAAGCGTCGTCGAGGCGATTCTCACGCTAGTGCGCTCGGCGCGTCCGGGCCAGGGCAATGCCGAGACCGACAAGCACGTCGCCTGGGGCCCCGGCCCACGCGCCAGCCAGGCGCTGATGCTGTGCACCAGGGCGCGCGCGCTCTACGATGGACGGCTGGCGCCGTCGACTGACGATGTCCGCGCGCTCGCCGAGCCGGTGCTGCAGCATCGCATGGCGCTGACCTTCGCCGCTCGCGCCGAAGGCACCAGCGTGCGCGACGTTGTGGCGAAACTGGCCAAAGGTATCTGATGGCGCATATCGGCGAGGTCCAGGCTCCGGCAGCGACGCGCGACGCGCTCGCCCGTGGCCGGTTGCGGGCCTCTCTTGTGCCCGACCTGCTGGTCGAGGCGCGGCGCATCGTCAACACCGTGATCGCCGGCTGGCACGGCCGCCGCAAGCGCGGCATCGGCGAGAATTTCTGGCAGTTCCGGCCCTATGTCGAAGGCGATTCCTCGCGTATCGACTGGCGCCGCTCTGCGCGCGACGACCACACCTATGTGCGCGACCGCGAATGGGAAGCCGCCCACACGGTCTGGCTATGGGCAGACCCCTCGCCGTCGATGCTGTACAAATCGACCGGCGCCAGCGTCTCCAAGCAATCGCGTGCGCTGGTGCTGGCGCTGGCCATGGCCGAGCTGTTGTCGCGCAGCGGTGAGCGTATTGCCTGGCCCGGTCTCACCGATCCGTTCACCGCCCGCAACGGCGCCGAGCGGATCGCCGCCCAGCTCATGCATGCCGGCGATTTGCCGGCAAAACCGGATCTTTCCGACATCCGCCGCTTCTGCGACATCGTCATTGTCAGCGATTTCCTCGATCCCGTCGAGGAGACGATGACCTGGCTCGACGTTCTAGCCCGCCACGGCGTGCGCGCCCATCTGATCGAGGTTGCCGACCCGGCCGAGGAGACCTTCCCCTATGCCGGCCGCACCGAATTCACGGATCCCGAGACCGGCGACAAGCTGACCGCCGGGCGCGCCGAAATGCTGGGCGATGAGTATCGCCTGCTCTACACCGCCCGCCGCCACGAATTGGCCGTCTGGTGCAAGCGCCTCGGCTGGAGCTTTACCGTCAACCACACCGATCGGCTGGCTTCCGACGCGCTGGTGCGCCTGCACATGGCGATGACCGCCGATGGCGCCGCTGCCGGAAGGGTCAGCGCATGAGCTGGCTGCCGCTCTCCTTTGGCGCCCCCATGGTGCTGTGGGGTCTGCTGGCGCTGCCGGTGATCTGGTGGCTGTTGCGGCTGACACCGCCCAAGCCGCAAACCGAGATCTTCCCGCCGCTGAGGATCCTGGCGCGCGTCCTGAAGCGCGAGGAGACGCCGCAACAGAGCCCGTGGTGGCTGACGCTGCTGAGGCTGCTGATGGCAGCGCTCATCGTCGCCGCATTGGCCGACCCGGTCTTCAACCCGCGCGAGAAACTACCGGCCGAGGGTGCTGCCCTGGCCCTGGTCATCGACAATGACTGGGCAAGCGCCGCCGACTGGGACAAGCGCGTCGCCACCGCCGAGCGGCTGATCGCCGATGCTGGCTCGAACGGCGTGCCTGTCATCATCGCCTTCACCGCCGAAAAAGCCAATGCCGAGATCGGCCCGTTCGATGCCGCCGCCGCGCTCGACCGGCTGCGCGCCGCCAAGCCGCGGCCGATTCCGACCGACCGGCCCGCCGTCTATGCTCGCGTCGCCGGCGTGCTGGAAAGCTTGCCCGGCGCCAGTGTTGCCGTACTTGCCGACGGACTTGCGGCAAAAGGCGACGAAGCCGCCTTCAACACGCTGTTGTCCAGGAATGCCGCCCGTGTTGTTTGGGCAACCGCCGACAGGCTGTCGCTGACCGGCCTGACCGCCGCCGACAACCAGGTTGACGGCTTTGCGCTTACCGCCATTCGCGCGCCGGGCGATCCTGCCCCGGCGCAGGTCACCGCCGGTGCCTTCGACGACAAGGGCCGGCGCATCGCCGATGCGACGCTGACCTTTTCACCTGGCGAAACCACTGCCACTGGCATTATGGCGGTGCCGTTCGAACTGCGCAACGACTTCGCCTCGGTCGCGCTCGACGGCGAGCGCCAGGCCGGCGCGGTGCGCGTCCTCGACGAAAGCTCCAAGCGGCGGCGCGTCGGGCTGTTGTCGCAGGCCGAGGCCGACCAGGCGCAGCCGCTTTTGTCGCCGCTCTATTACATCAGGCGCGCGCTGCAGCCCTTCGCCGATCTGGTCGAGCCCTCAAGTGCCGATCTCGCCGATGCGATCCCGCAGATCCTCGACCAGAAGCCGGCGATGATCGTCATGGCCGACATCGGCACCATTCCCGCGCAAGTCCGGCAGAGGTTGGTCGACTGGGTCGACAATGGCGGCACTTTGGTGCGTTTCGCCGGATCGCGGCTGGCCGCCGCCGGCAATGACGACGATTTGCTGCCGGTCCGTCTGCGCACCGGCGAACGTTCGCTCGGCGGCGCGCTGTCGTGGACGTCGCCGCAGCCGGTCACCGAATTCCCCAAGGCCGGCCCGTTCGCCGATCTTGCGCCGCCGACCGAGGTCACCGTCAGCAGGCAGGTGCTGGCTGAACCGACGCCCGACATAGTCGAACGCACCTGGGCGGCTCTTGCCGACGGCACGCCGCTGGTCACCGGGCTGAAGAAGGGCAAGGGCACGCTGGTGCTGTTCCATGTCACGCCCGAGGCGACCTGGTCGAACCTGCCGATCTCGGGCAGCTTCGTCGAGATGCTGCGCCGCATCGTGCAACTGTCGCGCAACCAGGGCGCGGCGATCGCCAATGCCGAAGCCGCCGCCACCTCGCTGGCGCCCTATCGCATGATTGCAGCCGACGGCTCGCTGGTGCCGCCGACACCCGACGCACGGCCGCTGGTGCCGGGCGCAGGCGCGTTGCCAGTGACGTTCGAGAACCCGCCCGGGCTCTATGGTTCCGAGACGGGTGTGTTTGCCCACAATCTGCTTGAATCCGACAGCACGTTTGCGCCGCTGGCGCGGCCGCAGATCACGGTTCCCGTCACATCGATCCAGTATGCCTTCGACGAATCGCGCAACTTGAAGGGCGCGCTGGTCGCGGCCGCCCTGGTGCTGATGCTGCTCGACACGCTGGCGGTGTTCTGGATAGGCGGCCTGTTTACCCGCCGACCGCGCCGCTCCGGTGCCGTGGCAACCACTTCTGCAATCCTGATTGCGCTTGGTGTGCTGTTCGGCCATGCCGACCTCGCTCGCGCCGATGACGCCAAGGCGGGCGACGAGGTTGCAATAGAGGCGATTTCGAAGACCCGCATCGCCTATGTGCTGACCGGGGTGCCGGGCGACGATTCGATCAGCCGCGCCGGGCTCGAAGGCCTGACCCGCTTCCTGATCGAGAAGACGGCACTCGAACCGGGCGCGCCGACCGGCGTCGACATCTCCAAGGACGAGCTGTCGTTCTATCCGCTGATCTACTGGCCGATCGATCCAGCCGCACCGATGCCGAACCAGGCCGCGATCGCCCGCATCGACGCCTATATGCAACAGGGCGGCACGGTGCTGTTCGATACGCGCGACCAGTTCGCCAACGGCATCGGCGCCGATTCGACCAGCCCGGCGACCGAGCGGCTGCGCGACATCCTCGGCAATCTCAACGTGCCGCCGCTGGAGCCGGTGCCATCCGATCATGTGCTGACCAAATCCTTCTTCATCCTGCCCGAATTTCCCGGCCGCTTCAGCGGCAGCCCGCTCTGGGTCGAGGCTTCGCTCGACGCCAGCAATGCCGAGAACCGGCCGGTGCGCACGGGCGACGGCGTCTCCCCGATCATGATCACCGCCAATGACTTCGCGGGCGCCTGGGCGGTCGACGAGAATGGCGACCCGCTGCTGCCGACCGTACCGGCGGATCCGATGCAGCGCATCTACGCGCTGCGCGCCGGCGTCAACATCATGATGTACATGCTGACCGGCAACTACAAATCCGACCAGGTCCACGTGCCGATACTGCTCGAACGGCTGGGGCAGTAAGATGATGTCTTTTATTGCACCTCCGCGGATCGACCCTCCCAAATGGGAGGGTAAGGAATGAACTGGTCGATTTCTTTCGAACCGCTGATCTCCTGGCCTTGGCTGATCTTGGCGCTGGTGCCGCTGGCGCTGCTTGCGCTGGTCGGCCTGTGGTTTCGTCAGCGCGGCTCTGTCTTTCGCTTCATCGCTCTGATGGCGCTCGCCGCCGCCCTGTTCAACCCGGTGTTCCTCAACGAGGAGCGCGACCCGCTGAAAAGCATTGTCGCCCTCGTTGTCGACCGCAGCCAGAGCCAGGATATCGGCGACCGCACGAAACAGACCGACGAGGCGCTGGCCGGGCTGCAGGAGCGTCTTGGCCGCTTCAAGCAGTTCGACGTGCGCGTCGTCGAGGCCGGCAAGTCCGAGGCAGCCGAGGAGCGCACCGAGACACGGCTGTTCGGCGCGCTCGATGGCGCCTTCCGCGATGTCCCGCCGTCACGCATCGGCGGTGCCATCATGATCACCGATGGCGAGGTGCATGATGCGCCTCCGGGCGCCCCCGATTTCAACGCCCCGCTGCATGCGCTGATCACTGGCAACGACCACGAAAAGGATCGCCGCATCCGCTTCGAGAATGCGCCGCGCTTCGGCCTCGTCGGCAAGCCGCTCGACATGACCTACCGCGTCATCTCGACTGAAAACGAGACCGGTCCGGTTGACGTGCGGGTCTCTGTCAATGGCGAGCAGGTCGCGGTCGAGCATGCCACCGTCGGCCAGGCCATGCCGCTGCAGGTGACCATTCCCGCTGCCGGCCGCAACATCGTCGAACTCGCCATCGACCGCGAACCGGGCGAACTGACCGACACCAACAACCGCGCCATCGCGCTCATCGATGGCATCCGCGAGAACCTGCGTGTGCTGCTGGTCTCCGGCGAGCCGCATGCCGGCGAGCGCACCTGGCGCAATCTGTTGAAATCCGACGCCTCTGTCGACCTCGTGCATTTCACCATTCTGCGCCCACCGGAAAAGCAGGACGGCACGCCGATCAATGAATTGTCGCTGATCGCCTTCCCGACACGCGAGCTGTTCGTCGAGAAGATCAAGGATTTCGACCTTATCATCTTCGACCGCTACCAGCACCGCGACGTGCTGCCGATCCTCTATTACGACTACATCTCCGAATATGTCGAAAAGGGCGGCGCGCTGCTGATCGCGGCCGGCCCCGAATATGCCGGTGAAAGCTCCATCGCGCGCACGCCGCTGATGTCGGCCCTGCCGGCGATGCCGACGGGCGAGGTTGTCGACAAGGCCTTCTATCCCCGCCTCACCGATCTTGGCCAGCGCCATCCGGTGACGCGCGGCCTGGATGGCTCGGCCGCCGAGCCGCCGCACTGGAGCCGCTGGTTCCGCACCATCGGCGTGCAGAACCCGGAAGGCGAGGTGGTGATGAAGGGCGCAGACAACCGGCCCCTGCTGTTGCTCGACCGCAAGGGCGAAGGCCGCGTCGGCATGCTTCTGTCCGACCAGGGCTGGCTTTGGGCGCGCGGCTTCGAAGGCGGCGGCCCGCATGTCCAGCTCTATCGGCGCATCGCGCACTGGCTGATGAAGGAGCCAGAACTGGAGGAGGAGCGGCTGACCGCCGACGGTCGCGGCATGGTGCTGGAAATCCGTCGCCAGACGATGGCCGACGATCCCGGCCCCGCCCAGATCATCACCCCTTCCGGCAAGACCTTGACCGTCAAGCTCGAGAAATCCGAGCCCGGCGTTTTCCTTGGCAGTGTCGAGACAAACGAGATCGGCCTTTATCAGGTTGCCAATGGCGACCTGACCGCGCTCGCCCATGTCGGACCGGTCAACGCACCGGAATTCGCAGATGTCATCTCCACCGAAAACCGGCTGAAGGCGCCGGCGGAAGCCACCGGCGGCAGCGTGCGCCGGCTGGCGTCGTCCTCGACCCTTGGCAGCGACGTGACGCTGCCCTCCATCGTGCCGGTGCGCTCGGCCGGCGCCGCGTCCGGCAGCGACTGGATCGGCCTGCGCACCACGGACGACAGCGTGCTCAAGGCCGTCTCGCGCGTGCCGCTTTTCGGTGGCTTCCTCGGTCTCGGCCTGTTGCTTCTGGCGATGGGTTCGATGTGGTATCGCGAGGGACGGTAGCGCCACCTCCCTTTGTGGGAGAAGGGAGAGAGCGAGCAGCCCTACTCCTCCGGCTCGGTCGTGAACATCAGCGGATAGCCCTTGGCCTTGCCGGCATCGGTAGCCCGCATCGCCTTGGTCTCGGCGACATCCTTGGTGAAGACGGCGACGACGCAGACGCCGCGCCGATGCGCGGTGATCATCACCCGGTGCGCCTGGTCTTCGCTGAGCTTGAACTCCCCCTTCAGCACCGTCACCACGAATTCGCGCGGGGTGAAATCGTCGTTGATGAGGATGACCTTGTAGAGCTTCGGCCGTTCGATCTGCGGCTTGACCTGTACGCGCGGTTTTGTGGTGATTTCAGGCATTGGAACTGACAATTTGCGTGAGCGATGTGGCCGCCATTCTGGCACCGGGGAAGGCGGTCGTCCATTTTGATCGAGGCGCCAACCGGTGTCCGGCGAGCGCGGCACTCACTATGTGGGAAACTGTCGGTTGCCGTTCAACGGCCGGGCCGGAAGCGTTTTCCCCCGGCATCCGCCCGGCGTTCCAGGAAGGCTGCGATCGGCCAGGCAATGATACAGATCAGGGTCGCGCCGGTCAGCACGATCAGCGACCAGGTCTGTGCCGGCGTGATGTAGTCCCAATTGGTGGAAATGACCGGCGCGAAAAGCGAAGGCTCGGTGCGCCCGCTCGCCGGATCCGGCACCGGGCTGGCGGTGAACAGGATAAGTACCCTGGAGATACCGGTGGCAACCAGGCCACCAAGCACCAACGAGCGCAGAATGGACGAAAGCCGCTTCTTCATGCGGATTGTCCTACACAACTGGCGTTGCAAACGGGTTAAGCGCGATCGAGATACGTGTTCAGTTTATCGACCATGCACTTGGCAAAAGACCGTCCCAGCCGATTTACGGCTGGAACGGCCTTGCTGGAACTGACCTCGAAGCTGATCAGGGCTTCTTCGGAGCAGCCTTCGGGGCCGCCTTCGAGGGCGCCTTCTTGACCGGGCACTTGTGCGTCTTGGTCACCTTGCAGACAGTCTTCTTGGCGACCTTTTTCGGAGCAGCCTTGGCGGCAGGAGCGGTGGTCGTCGCGGCAGCGGCCGGAGCGGTGGTCGTGGTGGCAGCAGCCGGCGCAGCGGTCGTGGTGGCGGCTGCGTTGCCGAGAACCGGCATCGAGAAGGCGAGAGCGACGGAGAGGCCGAGGGCGGACAGGAGGGACTTTTTCATGGCTTCGTTTCCTTTTTATGCGGGTCGAACTTCTGATGTCACTGAACCGGGTCGTTCGGTGTCACCCCAAGCAGCTTCAAAGCATTGGCGAGCATCCGGATGCCCTGCGCCTGTTTCTTGGCGGCGCAGTACCGGTTACCCTTTCTTTGAAGTGCCTTTGCCGCGGTGACCTGCGTTGCCGTGGCATGGGTTTCGAGGGCTTCATCAAATTGGTGGCTGAGATTGGCGCACCGTTCGCTCCGAGTGAGCGGCGCCTTTGCGTCCGATTGTCCGGCAGCGGCGGTGACCAGGCCAAGGCCCAGCAACGCACCCAACAAACTGATCGACAACCTTGGCATTGGTTTATCCGTAAACCCGGAGACTAGCGTCGCAGCCGATGACCTGACCGCCACGAGATCAGTTATGCCTTTGAAATTTTTCAGGAGTTTTTCTGAACTGTAGAATTTTGTTTCTGGATTGTGTCTGAGAAAGCCGGTGTGAACCCATCATCACCACTGGCCAACATATGGCCTGAATTCTATCGTGTGGGTGGCGACAGAACGGCTTGGCAATCAACAACGACAGGGCTCAAGTGAAATCCGACGCGCACATACTGATCGTCGACGACGACAAGGGCATTCGTGACCTGCTGCAGGAATTCTTCCAGAAGCGGGGCCTGCACACCTCGGTTGCCGCCGACGGTGTCGAGATGGAGGCCATCCTGCGCCGCGCGCAAGTCGATCTCATCGTCCTCGACGTGATGCTGCCCGGCAAGAGCGGGCTGGAGCTGTGCCGCGACCTGCGCGCCAAGTATTCGACGCCGATCATCATGCTGACCGCCGTCACCGAGACCACCGATCGCGTCGTCGGCCTGGAAATGGGCGCCGACGACTATGTGCCCAAACCGTTCGATCCGCGCGAGCTTTTGGCGCGCATCCGCGCCGTGCTGCGCCGCAATGGCGGCGCCGAGCCCAAGCGCGCCACCACCAGGCAGATCTACCGCTTCGCCGGCTGGACGATGGATTGCTCGCGGCGCCGGCTGATCGCGCCCGACGATGTCAGGGTCGAACTGACCATGGCCGAATTCAACCTGCTGCAGACCTTCGTCAAGAGCGCGCAGCGCGTGCTGACCCGTGACCAGCTCATCGAACTGTCCGGCGGCGATAGCGACTACTCCTTCGACCGCAGCATCGACATCCTGGTCAGCCGGTTGCGACGTAAGATGGAAGACGACCCGAAAACGCCCCAGTTCATCCTGACGGTGCGCAGCGGCGGCTACCAGTTTCTGCCTGAGACGACCTCCGAATGAAACGTTTCCTGCCGCAGACCTTGCCTGTCTGGGTGCTGCTGATCGTCATCGCCGGCCTGCTGATCAGTCAGGTCGCAACCCTCTATATCGTGTCGCGCGACCGCGCCGTCGCCAACGGCATCGTCGACCTCTACCGCCTCAACGACCGCGCCTTTTCTCTGGTGCAGCTGATGCATGACGCCACGCCGGAGCAACGCAAGGCGACGGCGACAGGCCTGTTCAATTCCACTTACGCGCTCACTATCTCGGACACGCCGGCGGTCACCTCGTCGATCGCAAGCGACGACGAACTGGCGGAACTCGAAGACATCCTTGTCGGCCGACTGTCGAAGTTCGGCATCACCGATGCGCGCGTGCGGCGCGACCCGGCGACGCGCGAGGCCGACGACGCCGACGGCACGGCGCCGGGGCCCGATATCGGCCAGGTCGAACGCGACCTTCTGGTGCTGGCCGCCAACTTTGCCCAGAGCGAGAAGCTGACGGCGTCGCTGCGTTTCGCCGACGGCCAATGGCTGAACTTCACCGAGCCGATCACGCCTGTCGGCCCGATCCTGAGCTTCGACAGTCTGCCGCTCTATTCGCTGATCGCCGGACTGGTGGTGATCATGTCGATCTGGTCGTTGCGCCGGCTGACGGCGCCCTACCGGATGATGGAAACCGCCGTGAACCGGATCGGCAAGGATCTGAAGAGCCCGCCGATCGCTGAAGGGGGCAGCCGCGAAGTCCGTGCCGCCGCCAAGGCGATCAACGCCATGCAGGCCCGGCTGCGCGAATATGTCGAGGATCGCGAACATCTGGCGGCTGCACTTGCGCATGATCTACGCACGCCGATGACCAGAATGCGCCTGCGCCTGGAGCTATTGCGCAAATCGGCGGTTCGCGAGGCGCTGGCGCACGATCTCGCCGATGTCGAGAGCATTGCCAGCTCGGTGATCGACTTCGCCACCTTCGAGGTGACCGAGGAGAAGAACGAGCGCATCGACTTCTGGTCGCTTGTGGAGTCGATCGCCGACGCCTATCCGGACGTGTCGTTTGAAGATGACACCCGCTCACGCGGCCTCATCTGCATGGCCCGGCCGGTCGCGCTCAAGCGCTGCGTCACCAATCTGCTGCAGAACGCGGTCACCTACGGCAAGAAGGCGCATCTCAGCCTGCGCCGATCGGAAAACATGATCCTGCTCACCATCCGCGATGAAGGACCGGGGATACCGCAGGCGCAGATCGACGCCGTGTTCGGCTCCTTCGTGCGCCTCGAACAATCCCGCAACCGCCAGACCGGCGGTCTCGGACTCGGCCTGACCATTGCCCGCAACATCGCGCGCGCCGCCGGCGGTGAGGTCAGCCTGTCCAACAACCCGGGCGGTGGCCTGCTGACGCAGCTGCGCCTGCCGCTGGCGACATAGAACGAGGCGCGTTCAATCGCAGCGCCTCGTCGACTTCGGTATCCGAAGAGCTTTACCGCCGCAGCACCGCGCTCAACACATCGCGGATGCCGATGGCGCCGACAAAGCGCGACTGGTCGTCGAACAGCGCCACGGGAGCGGTCTGCGAACGGTGCATGGCCAGCATGACGGTTTTCAGCGACGTGCCGGGATTGGCCCAGAACACCTGCGCTACTTCCTCGGGCTGGGCCTCGACGTCGGCGCATGACACCCACACCGCCGGCTTGCCGTCGCGTTCGGCCGCCGCCACCAGCCCGTGATCGTCGATCTTGAAGCGCGTCGTCTTGCGCCGATCGAGCCAGACCCAGCCATTGTCGCCGTGTTCCAGATCGCGGCGATCGCGCATCACGTTCCAGGCGGTCAGCACCGATAACGGGTTCACATTGGCGATGAAGTCGCGGACATAGTCGTTGGCGGGCCGCAGCACGATGTCTTCCGGCGCGCCGGTCTGCACGATGCGTCCGCCTTCCATGATGGTGATGTGGCTGCCGATCTTCAGCGCTTCCTCGAGGTCGTGGCTGACGAAGATGATGGTCTTCTTCAATTCGGCCTGCAATTGCAGCAGCTCGTCCTGCAGCTTGGTGCGGATCAGCGGGTCGAGTGCCGAGAACGGCTCGTCCATCAGAAGGATAGGCGCCTCGGTGGCGAACGCACGGGCCAGGCCGACGCGCTGCTGCATGCCGCCCGAAAGCTCATGCGCGTACTTCTTCGACCATTGGTCGAGATTGACCAGCTTGAGCTGGCGTTGCACGCGTTCCTTGCGCTCCAGCTCCGGCACGCCGGCCAGTTCGAGGCCGAGACCGACATTTTCCTCCACCGTGCGCCACGGCAGCAGGCCGAACTGCTGGAACACCATCGCCACCTGTTTCTGGCGCAGGCGCCGCAAGGTTGCCTCATCGCAAGTGACGACATCGACGGTCTTGTCGCCATCCTTGACCAGGACCTGGCCGCGCGACACCACGTTGAGTCGATTGACCGCCCGCAGCAATGTCGACTTGCCCGAACCGGACAGGCCCATCAGCACCGAGATCTCGCCCTCGTTCACGGTCAGGCTGGCGCCGGCGCAGCCAAGCACATTACCGGTCTTTTCGAGGATATCGGCACGGCTGGCGCCGGCGTCTATCATCGCCAAAGATCCGGCCTGATCGGCGCCGAAGACGATATCGACGTTCCTGAAATCAACGGCGACGGTCATTTCTTGCCTCCAACGCCGATGCGCGTCATGCGGTCGAGCACGATGGCCAGCACGACGATGGCCAGGCCGGCTTCAAGGCCGAGATCGATCTTGCGCGAGCCGAGCGCCCGGTTGATCTCGGTGCCGAGGCCGCCGGCACCGATGAGAGCCGCGAACACCACCATCGACAGCGAGAGCATGATCGACTGGGTGAGACCGGCCATGATGGTCGGCAGGGCCGATGGCAGCTCCACCTTCCAGAGCAGCTGGCTCTTGGTGGCGCCGAATGCCTCGCCTGCCTCGATGATCGACTTCGGCACCGAGACGACGCCCAGATGCGTGAGACGAACCGATGTCGGGATGACGAAGATAATGGTGACGATGAGGCCGGGCGCGTTGCCAAGGCCGAACAGCGTCAGCACCGGGATCAGGTAGACGAAGGTCGGCAGCGTCTGCATCAGGTCGAGCACCGGCAGCATGATCCGGTAGACCTTCGGCTTGTGAGCCGCCCAGATACCGAGTGGCACACCGATGGCCATCGACGCGGCGGCAGCGGCAACCACCAGCACCAGCGTCTCAACAGTCTGCTTCCAGAGGTTCTGGTTGAGGATGAACAGCAATCCGAAAAAGACCGCCACAGCCAGGCCTCTCGATCGCTGCAGATAATAGGCAAGCAGCGCAATCAGGGCGATGAGAAGGACGGGCGGTATATGCAGCAGCATATCGACCACGCCGTCGAGCAGGAAATTGAGGCCGCCCGAGAGGCCGCGGAAGAAAGTGTTGAAATTGTCGGTGAGGAAGGTGAAGAACGCTTTGCCCCATTCGCCGATGGGAATCTTGTAACCGACAAAGAATTTTGAAATCGGATCCATCTAGCCCCTCTTTGGCAGTCGCCGTCCTTGCCGGACAGTCATCTTGTCACAGGATATGAAAAAGGGCAGCCCTTTCTATATGGCTGCCCTCGCTCGGGTCATGTCGGATTCACAGTCGGCTCAGCTCCCGAGTGCGGTCTTTACCGCCGCGGCCGCGTCACCGCCATCGAAAGTGGTCACGCCGGCAATCCACGGAGCGACCGCGTCCGGATGCTTCTTCAACCAGTCGGTCGCGGCCGTGTTGGCGTCGCCGCCCTTGAGGATCGCGTCCATCATCTCGCCTTCCATATCGAGGTTGAACTTCAGGTTGGCGATGAACTTGCCGGCATTCGGGCACTCGGTGGTATAGCCCTTGCGCACATTGGTATGCACGGTGGCGGCGCCGAAGCCGCTGTCGCCCATACCATCGAGATAGGTGATCTTCATGGCGCCCATCACCGGATGCGGCGTCCAGCCGAGGAACGCGATCCACTCATTGCTTTTCATCGACTGCTCGGCCTGCGTCAGCATGCCGGCTTCCGAGGATTCGACCAGTTCGAAGCCTTCGAGATTGTCCTTCGGGTTCTTGATCATGTCGAGGATGATGCGGTTGCCATCGTTGCCGGCCTCGATCCCGTAGATCTTGCCGTTGAACTTGTCCTTGAACTTGCCGAGGTCGGTCAGCGTCTTGACGCCGGCGTCCGCCACATAGGTCGGCACGACGATGCCATAGCCGGCGCCGCTGAGGTTTTCGCTGATGGTCTCGACGGAGCCGTCGGCGGTGTAGTCCTTGATGTCGTTGGTCATCGACGGCATCCAGTTGCCGAGGAAGACGTCGAGGTCCTTGTTTTTCAGCGACGCATAGGTCACCGGAACCGATAGCTGGATCACCTGCGGCTCGTAGCCGAGTGCGGTCAGCAGTACGGAAGCGATGCCGGTCGTCGCCTGGATGTCGGTCCACCCGACATCGGAAAGACGCACCGCCTTGCAGCTCGCCGGATCACCGGCGAAGGCAGCGCTCGTGGACAAGAAAGCCACCAGGCCGAGGCCGGCGACGAAAGAGTTCATACGCGACATAGGTAGTCTCCCATTGTGATTCTTTGGCGAAGCATAGCTACGGTTTCTCTGCCCGCCTTGTTTCGTCAGCCAAACACCATTCTGGTGCGGTTTCAAGCACTAAGGCAATCACGATCAACGGCGCAGACTGGCCAATCAGCGACACGGCTGACGCTTTTGTCTTGCCAGACAGTTTTTCAGGGGCCAGACAGTTTTTTCAGGAGCGAGGCGGCTTTTTCGGGGAAAGCCTGCCGTGGCCCCTCCCCGTATCAGGCCAAGTCGGCATAAGGTCTGTTTAGATTCAGGTCAGGCCGAGACGAAAATGGTGGACTCCGAGAACCGGAGCGGAGCGTACTTTTGGCTACGTGAGCACCGGAAGCGCAGGAACCGCCATTTGCAGGCCGGCATCACCTGAATATCAACAGACCGTAAAGGGCCGCATGGCTAAGCTCTACTTCCACTATGCAACAATGAACGCCGGCAAGACCACGATGCTGTTGCAGGCGTCGTACAATTATCGCGAGCGCGGCATGGGCACGATGCTGTTCGTCGCCGGTCACTACCGCAAGGGCGATACCGGCCTGATCTCGTCGCGCATCGGCCTGGAGACGGAAGCCGAGATGTTCCGCGACGGTGACGATCTGTTCGCCCGCGTCGCCGATCATCACGCGCATACATCGGTGCATTGCGTCTTTGTCGATGAGGCGCAGTTTCTCGAAGAGGAGCAGGTCTGGCAGCTCGCCCGCATCGCCGACCGGCTGAACATCCCGGTCATGTGTTACGGCTTGCGCACCGATTTCCAGGGCAATCTGTTCTCCGGCTCTCGCGCGCTGCTGGCCATCGCCGACGATTTGCGCGAAGTGCGCACCATCTGCCGCTGTGGCCGCAAGGCGACGATGGTGGTGCGCCTTGGACCTGACGGCAAGGTGGCGCGTCAGGGCGAGCAGGTGGCGATCGGCAAGGACGTTTACGTCTCGCTCTGCCGTCGCCACTGGGAGGAAGAGATGGGCCGCGCCGCGCCCGACGACTTCATCGGCTTTATCAAAGGCTGAACGCCCGGTGACCTTGCCCAGGCCCGATGCAACCCGATCGGCATCTTCCGCAATCGCGCCGCGATGCAGCGTTTGTTAAGGTCTCGGTCCTACAACGCCGCCAGCCAGAGCTCTTCGGGGTCAGCCATGTTTCGCGCCGCTTCGTCCGCCAGCATTCTTCTCCTTGCCACCTCGCTTGCCGCCAATGCCGGCGGCGACCCGGCCCTTGGCAAGAAGGTCTTCAGCCGGTGCATCGCCTGTCATGAAGCAGCCACCGACCGCGACAAGGTCGGTCCGCATTTGATGGGCGTCGTCGGCCGCGCAGCCGGTAGTGCCGAGAGCTTTCTTGGTCATTACTCCGAGGCGATGAAGAGCGCCGGTGGCGCCGGCCTGGTCTGGGACGAAGCCAACCTTGCCGAATATCTCAGGGCACCTCGGCTCAAGGTGCCCGGTAACAGGATGGCGTTTGCCGGCCTGGCCAACGACGACGACATCGCCAACGTCATCGCCTATCTGAAAGCCGATCCCAAGCCCTGACCCGCTGCACGCACGTCTCTGTGACGCCGGCGTTCGCTTCGCATGTCGCCGCCGCTATTGCTGTATTGATTTGCCAACTACAAAGGCATCCCGTGCGCCGTCGTGTTGCGGCATTAAAGTTCAATGGCAGTTGAACTATGACTGACCGGCAGGCTAGTCACGCCATGACCTCGCCTCCATTGCCTTGCAAGACCGTGACCGAATATTTTGTTTTCGGGGCGGGTCTTGTCTTGCGTCTTTCAATCCCCGGATGCCCCACATATATTCGCCGCTGTTCGCGACCAGCGACGTAATGCCGAAGCGGGAGGCCCCAATGGCGACATTGCAGAATTTCGATGCCGAAATTGCCAAGACCAAGCAGGTCGTGCAGGACATGCGCAGCAAGATCGAGCAGTCCGGCACCGTGCTTGATACGCTCGCCACCGCCGACAAGAAGATCGGCGACGCGAATTTCGACATCGAGAACGCCCGCATCGAGGATGTGCTGAAGCAGCAGAAGGTCATGGAAGGCAACATCGCCGACCTGATCATCGGGCTGGAGGACGCCACCAACGTCTTCGGCGCCGAGTTCGAGAGCATGAAGAACTACACCGGCTGGGAAAAATTCATCGGCGTCTTTTCCAGCCAGAGCAAGCAGCGCATGCGTACCGACCGCGTCCGCAACATGTCGCTAGCGGGCAATCTGCAGGAACTGCTGGTCAAGTCCGACACCATCGTCGGCATCCTGAAGGCCCAGAAAGGGGTTCTCGACCAGCGCTACAAGACGTCCGAGACCAGCCTGTCGCAGGTCATCGAGCGGCGCAAGACCACCATGACCAACCTCGAAGCTGTGCAAAAGCGCATCGAGGAACTCAATCCGATGCTGCTCGACATCGAAAACAAGATCGCCGCCTCGACCAGCCAGAAGGAGCGCACGCAGCTCGAAGGCGAGCGCTCCAAGCTGGCGACGGAATACAATGAAAAGCAAGCCAAGGAACAGGAACTGCTGGCCGAGAGCCAGACGCTCGAGCGCTACACCTCGATGTTCCAGACCTTTGTCGATTCGCTCAACAACCAGATCGCCGCGCAGTCGACGCTGATCAACAAGCTGACCATCGATACCGAGCAACGTATCGTCCTCTACAAGGCGCTCGAAGATTCGCTGAAGACCGCCGCCCAGCAGGACGTCGCCCACAAGATCAACACGCTGGGCAGCCAGGTCGACAACACCGCCGAGGAAACCATGGCCGGCATCGGCGCTGCTTCGCAAAAGCACATCGGCGACCTGCTCGAGATGCACGAGAAGAACATGGTCGCCACCGCCGACATCCAGCGCCGCAAGAAGCTGGCCGACGATGCCTTTGCCCGCCGCTTCGACGAGGTGTTGAAGAAGCACAACTCGGCAAACTACGTGCAGTCCTAGGAGTGGCAGAACGGCCCGCGAGCGTACAGGCATGACCCCCGAAAACGAAGCGGCGGCACGGTATTTCTCTGCCATCACGGCCGCGCTCAGCGGCCTTGAAGTGTTCATGCGCGACGATCGCTCGCCGCTCTACCGGCATGGCATCGTCGCCAAGATCGTCGCCGAATACATCGCCCGGCTCGACAAGTCTTTTTCCTGCTGGCGCAATCGGCTGGGCTTCATGGACACTTTCCGCATTTCGCGCGCCGAGAGCGGATTTCCGGTGTTCCAGAACCTGCTCGAACTGGAAAATGACCGCCGCCAGGCGGACGCACGGCTCGCCAACATTCCGCTGGCCGGCGAGTTGCGCGAGGAGATGGCCGACTTCATCCTGCGCCACAAGGAGTTCCCCGAGGCGTTGCAGAAGTCGATGGCCGAACGGCTTTACCTTGAGGACGTGAAAAGCGAAAACACGTTCGGCTCGTTCACACTGGCGCAAACGGCCAAGGTCTCGGTCAACCCGAAGACGGGGCGTCCCTACTATCTCGTCCACTGGGCGACGTTCGACGGCAGCGCCAACCTGCCGCTGGTCTACATGGTGACGGTCGAGGATTCTTCCGAAGACATGGTCCGACAGCTTGTCGACAGAAACGGCAAGCTGAACGAGACGATCGACATCCCTCTGCCGGTCGATGGCCTGCTCAATCCCGAGCTCGCCCATCGTTTCGACGATTTCACCGAGAAGAATTCGGCCTATACGCTGTCGCCAGCGACCATCGCGGTCAACCTCGACAAGGATTTCGAGCCGCTGCACCCCAAGCAGCTGCGCCGCGTCGTGCTCGGTCCATTCTATTCGGCCGGCATTACCGACAACAATTCGACGGTGACCGAGGTGCTCGCCAAGGTGCGCAAGCCGGAAAACGCCTGGCTGCTGACCTGGACCATCCAGGAGGTCTATTCCAAAGCCGAGAAGCCCGGTCGCAAGGGGCTGTTTTCAAGCGAGAAGACGACGCAGGAATTCTTCATCAACACCGACGATCTGGAAGCCGCGCGCCAGGGTGTGTCGAGCTACGAAAACCACGCGCTGATCCCGCACGAAGCTTACCAGGCACTCTACGCCGTCGGCGAGGCGCAGAAGATTTTTGCCGGCTACAAGGTTCACATCCTGTCCAACGGGCAGGTCATCTCAGACGTCTGACCGTCACACCACGGAGCACCCTTCATGGATACCGGCCTGACCACCATCCCGGAAGCTGCTATCGAGAAGCACCGCGCCACCGCGCAGAGCTTCATCACCCGCATTGTCGTGCTGGAGGATCCGTCACGTGAGTCCGGCACGGCACTTGCCGGCACCAATCGCCGCTTCGTCTCGACCGTCTCGGTCGGCTCGGTGCGCCGCACGCGCGAGGTCGAGCTGTCGAAGACCGTCGGCGCCGTCCATCCCGACGATCAGTTGCTGACCATCCCGCAGCACACGCTTCTGTTTCGGGCCCGGCGCGGCACGGCGATCGCGCTCGCAATATCGGACGTTTTTGCTGAAGGCTCGGACCTCGAAAGCCTGCAGGCCAGGAACACCCGCGCCCCGCTCGAGGGCGACGAGGCGTCCACCTTCAAGAAGCTTCTGTCGGCCTCGGCCTACGTCTCCGCCTTCAGCCTCGCCTCCTATCTGTTCCAGTTGATCGACAGCGACGGCGAGGCACCCAACGATATCCCCGAGCCGGATTTCCTGTTCGACACGCCGCAAGATGCGGTGAAGTCGATCCTGGCCGGGCTCGACAAGGCGATCTCAGGCTCGTCCGATGATGCCGACTTGATGACCAGGGCGCGGGCCTTTTCCCGCGTCGCCATCGATGGGCTTTTGGCCCGCAAGGGTCGCTTCGACGGCATCGGCCCGTTCGAGAACGCCCATATCCGCATCGATGTCGATGACTTCACCCTCGATGGCTTTGACGTTGCCCCGGGCAAGCGCTCCAAGCCGCTGGTGATGACCTTCAAGAAGCCGGAGGAGGTCGTCGGCAATCACATCGCCAAATACCAGTCGGTCAAGCTCGCCAAGATGCTGATGGCCTACGACTTCGAGCGCGAGATGAACCCGTTCGTCGAGCTCGGCGGCTTCCTGTTCACCTTCATCGGCGACGGCGCGCCCGGCACCGGCAAGACGACGCTGATCCAGATGATCGCCGGCCTCGTCAACGGCTATTGTCAGGTCGCCGGCTATCCCTTCGCCTATGAGAATTTCGGCGTCGACCAGATCTCGTCCTATCAGGGCAAGTCCGGCCAGAACTGCCGTCAGTTCATCAACAATGTCTTGAACCCGCGCGTCATCGGCTTCGGCACCATCGACGACATCGACCAGGTGGCGGCGCGCCGCTCCGACGACCGCGCCTCGGCCGGCCAGCAGGAGATCACCGGCGTCTTGATGGATGCCTTCGCGGGCGCCGCCACCGTGGTGCGCGGCAATTGCTCGTTCGGCATGTTTTCCAACTATCCCGAGAACGTCGACGATGCGCTGCGCCAGCGCGCCGGCGCGCGCTGGCTGGTCGACGGGCCGCAGAGCCGCGACGACTACATCGACATCTTCGTGCTGCTTGCCGGCAAGAACCACAAGATACCGCTCGGCGACCACAAGCTCTACGCCGCGCAGGAGGTCCAGCGCGCCGTGACCGAAGCCTATGAGGAGCATGAGAAGCCGAGGGAAGACGGGCTGATGAAGGTCTACGAGCGCTACATGAAAGAGAACGGCGCGCCGAAATCGATGGCCGACATCGGCACCTATCTGCACCTGATCAAGGATGCCGAGCCGCGCTTCACCGGCCGCGCCATCAAGAACGTCACCGACGCCATCAAGATGCGCGCCATGGACATCGAGCTGCCCGACGACTGGTTCGAGAAGCCGGAAGTCTTCATGCACAAGGGCTACGACGAGAAGAAAGCGATGATCGAGGAACTGCGCGGGCCGTTCTCGATGGACATGGTCATGCAGGAGATCAACCGCTACGCCGACAGCGAGTTCCGCTATTCCGACAAGTCCGACGACTCAGCGGTGGAAAAACTGCTGCGCGACGCGCGGCTACGCGAACGGGCTGCGCGAGAGATGGAGGAGATGAAGAAGAAGGGGCTTTGGAATGCGTGAGTGCGCGCCTACCCCCCTCTGGCCTGCCGGCCATCCCCTCAAGGGGGGAGATCGACTTTCACCATCGCTTTCGCCAATCTTCAACGTATCTGGAAGAGCGGCATGGACGACGCTGCCAATCTCCCCCCTTGAGGGCAGGGCTATCGCATATGAGTAAAGAGCTGGAAGAGGAAGTCTCTGTTCCATCTGGCTCTTCGCATCTTGCTGGCGATGGGTTTG